>NZ_MCSD01000035.1:69147-134314 GCF_002872555.1 Vibrio sp. 10N.286.55.E10 | reverse complement strand
AATTGCAAGAAACAATTAAACCTAAATTGGAGAAGAAAATGGCTATCGTTACACTAAGACAACTACTGGATCACGCAGCAGAAAATGGTTATGCAGTTCCAGCTTTCAACATCAGCAACATGGAGCAAGGACTTGCCATTGTTCGCGCTGCAGCAAAATGTAATTCAGGTGTCATCCTACAGGCGAGTATCAATGCTCGTAAAAGCTACGCAGGTGATGTGATGCTTTACAAGATGGTTTGTGCACTTGCTGAAATGTTCCCGAAAACACCAATCGTTCTTCATCAAGATCATGGCAATAGCGAAGAAACATGTCTGTCAGCAATTCGCCACGGCTTTACATCGGTCATGATGGATGGCTCATTGGAGCGTGATGCATCAACACCAAGCAGCTACGACTACAATGTAGATATTACTTCTCGTATCGCTCAATCTGCGCACTGGGTTGGTGCTTCAGTTGAAGGTGAGTTGGGTTGTATTGGCTCTTTAGAAACCGGTGAAGCTGAAGCTGAAGATGGCGTTGGTGCTGTTGGTATCCTTGAAAAGAGCCAGCTGCTAACAGACCCAGATCAAGCCGTTGATTTTGTTAAAAGAACAAAGGTTGACGCATTAGCGATCGCTTGTGGCACAAGCCATGGTGCTTACAAGTTCACTCGCAAACCTGATGGCGATATCTTAGCGATGAACGTAATCGAAGAAATTCACTCGAAGCTCCCAACGACTCACCTAGTTATGCATGGAGCTTCATCGGTTCCTCAATACTTACAAGATATGATCAATGAGAATGGCGGTGAAATGCCTCAAACATATGGTGTGCCAATCGAAGAAATCGAGCGCGGTATCAAACATGGTGTTCGCAAGGTAAATATCGATACTGATTGCCGTATGGCGATGTCTGGTCGCTTCCGAGAATTAGCGATGAAAAATCCGCAAGAGTTTGACCCTCGTAAGTTCCTATTAGCAGGAATGGATGAACTAACGACACTTTGTTTAAACCGATTTGAACGATTTGGTTGTGCTGGTCACGGTGACAAGATTACACCAATTTCTATGGATGATATGGCTGCACGCTACGCTAGCGGTGAGCTGTAATTCAAAGGAGTTCTATGTATGGGAAATTGTGTATTTATAGGCAGAAGCACGATTGATTTGATGAGCTTTGTTGAAGTGATGCCTGATCCTGATCAAAAGGTGAATGCGATTGCTGATTTTATTGGTGGTGGTGGGTCTGCACTCAATGCTGCCATTGCATGCAACGCATTAGGCTCTGATGTACACCTTTGGACATGTTTAGGTAAAGAGCACCTCTATAAATCGATAGTGACAGCAGAGCTTAATGAACACGAAATTTCGGTTGTGGATTTAAGTTTAGACGATGAATACCAGCTACCACTATCGAACATTATCTCTGCAAAGCAAACGGCATCTAGGCTCATCGTCAACGCCAGTCAGCCCGATTGCGAAAAGGTGATGAGTTTAGACCCGAAGTGGCTAGATAATGCAAAGCTCGTATTACTTGATCAATATGAGCATCCGTTTGTTAGCGCAAACGTACAAGCTTTGGCTGAGTTTACTGGGGATATTGTGTTAGACGCTGGTACTTGGAAATCGCACAGCGAACAGTTTTTATCTCTCTGTACTATTCCTATTGTTTCAGAGGAATTCACCAATGGTGACAAAGACAAAATGCAGGTACTTTGCGACCAACACGGGATCAAAAAGTGGGCAATGACGCTGGGCGACAAAGGTGTTTTTTATAGTGATGAGTCCGGTAGCGGGTTAATCCCTGCACCTAAAGTGGATGCTATCGATACGCTAGGTGCTGGAGATATATTCCATGGGGCTTTTTGCCATTACTACTCAGAGAGTCAAGATTTCCGTGACTCTCTGAAGAAAGCTAGTCACATAGCGGCATTATCATGTACCGAATTAGGAACCAGATCATGGCTAAAACACATTCGTTAACGGTTGATGACATTGCAAGCGTTCCTCAACTGGTCGCCAACACCTACCAAGAGTCTGGGAAACAAATTCTTGTCATCGGTATCTCTGGTGCTCCAGCGACGGGTAAATCAACATTGTCTGAATCCCTGCTGTCTGGACTGTCACAGTTAGGATTTAAAGCCCAACTTTGTCCAATGGACGGCTTTCACTACCCCAATTCGGTACTGAAAGAGAAAGGACTGACGTCAGTCAAAGGTAGCATCGAAACATTTGATGTAACCTCATTAGCACATTTGCTTTCCAAAGCGGTGACGCCAAACACTGACGCATTCTTTTGGCCGAAATACTGTCGTGAGTTACACGATCCCATTGCAGAAGGTTTTTTAATTGAGCCAGACACTCAAATTATTTTACTCGAGGGCAATTACATCTACTCAATCGACGAAGACTGGCGACCAGTCAGCGATTTAATTGACTTGAAGATCTTTCTCACAGCGAGTGAAGAAGTACTCAGAGAGCGATTAATATCAAGACACCTAGCTGGTGGAAAGTCGAAAAAAGAGGCGCTCGATAAAACCGAGCGCGTGGATCTAGTCAATGCGTTAAAAATAAAACAATACGAATCAAACGCAGACTACGTAATCCAGACGCACTAGAACAGCGTCCCATGTACCCTACAATTCTCATGGAGAGATCAAATGATTCTTAGCGAAAACAATAAGAAGATGTTCTTTTTAACATTCATTTGCGCTGCGGCAACGATTGGTGGGTTCCTATTTGGAATGGACACCATTGTTATTGGCGGCACGATCACGCAAATCACACAACAGTTCGAATTATCGACCTTACAACAAGGCTGGTATGTATCATCAGCGCTTGTGGGGTGCTTATTTGGTAGCATAATCGCAGGTCCTATTGCTGACTATGCTGGGCGTAAAAAACCTCTGATGCTAGGTGCTTTACTAGCTATCGTATCGGTTCTTGGCTGCATGTACGCAGACTCATTCAACTTACTGATCTGGGCACGTATCATTGGTGGCTTTGGCATCGGTATCGCGACCGTGGTTTGCCCGATGTACATTGCAGAAGTAGCTCCAGCAAGGCATAGAGGAAAACTCAGTAATCTATTTCAAGTGGCAATTGTGATCGGTTTAACTTGCTCAGTGATCACCAACACATTGATTGTTAACTACAGCCAGGCTGCCGTTGTTACGGGTCATTACCTTGACCATTTCTTTATTACTGAAAACTGGCGTGGCATGTTCTCTGTTGAATTTTTGCCTGCAGTTATTTTCCTTGGTTTGGTAGCATTTTTTCCGGAATCACCTCGTTGGTTGATATCTAAAGCTAGAGAAAAAGAAGCGGCTAACATTCTGAGAAAGTTCTTAACCAAGGGTGAAGCAGAAGAAGCGATTATTGAATGTCGTCAGGTAATTCGCTCAGAGAAAGCAGGATCATATAAACAATTAGTCAAAAATCCGGTGATGCGTTTCGGCTTGATGACGGGTGTATTACTAGCAATATGGTCAGAGTGGTCTGGCGTAACTGTTGTGATGTACTACGGCCCTGTAATGCTAGAAGAGATAATGGGCAACCAAGGTTCTGCACTGGGAGGTTTTGGTTGGATCTGCTTAGTAAGCGTTATATTTACCTCTTTATCAATGGTATTCATCGATAAAGTGGGTCGCAGAAAAATGCTAATAACCTCTGCACTTGGTTGTTTCACTTGCCTGATTGGTTTGGCAATATTCTTCGACAGACCTGATACTCCACCTATGTTGATAGTTGGCTTAATGGCGTTCTTTGTTGCCTTCACAGCACTCGGTTTAGGCCCTCTGAAGTTCACGATTTCAGCTGAGATTTTACCAACTTCAGTCCGTGGCCGCGCGGTCTCAATAACAACGGCAGCAATCTGGATTCAAGGTGTTATCTTGAACTCATTTACACCAGCTTTTAGAGAATCATTTGGAACATCGGCACTGTTCATCATGTTCGCGATTATCCTGCTTGGCCAAGTTTGGTTTGCCATCAAAATCCTTCCAGAGACAGCAAACCGCAGTTTAGAAAGCATCGAGAAAGAGTTAAAGCAACGATTTGATATAAAAGAGGTCGAAGGTAAAGAACTTCAACCAAAGCAAGTATAGCGATTAGTTGTTGTTAATATAGATAGAGCCTCCAGTATGTGGAGGCTTTTTTACTTTCACGTATATTCCCACTCATACCCTCTCTAAACCATTCACTCCTTATTATTATCATTCGTCTCATTGATAAAACGGCGTGACAGTTTGTGGCTAACCTTTCAACGTCAACCTTTGAAAGGGATTAGAAATCGCGAGTATTTGGGCTGTTATTTTTCTCTATTCGAACCAACTTAATCACTCCATCGTTTTCACCTATTGAATCTATCGTTATTTCCCATTACACAAATGTAAACATTGAAGTTATATTCTTGGTGGGCAGAAAAGAGCTTTTGAATATCCATTTACCACTCGACTGGTTTAATGGTTAGCACGCATTGGAGAGCAACCATGCAGATGTCAAAAAGCTTTTTATTAATTACAGTTGGCTTAGCCAGCACATCTCTACAGGCTCAAACCCTGACAAGAGACAACGGTGCACCAGTAGGTGATAACCAAAACTCCATAACAGCAGGTGAGAATGGCAGTGTATTACTGCAAGACGTCCATCTGATCCAAAAATTGCAGCGTTTTGCCAGAGAACGTATTCCTGAGCGTGTTGTTCATGCTCGTGGTACGGGCGCACATGGTGAATTCGTCGCTTCTGGTAATTTTAGTGATTTAACGGTTTCCGACCCTTTTACTAATAAAGGTAAGGTGACTCCTGTTTTCGTTCGTTTTTCGACCGTTATTCACTCTAAAGGATCACCAGAAACACTTCGCGACCCGCGTGGTTTCGCCACCAAATTTTATACTGAACAGGGTAACTGGGATCTGGTAGGGAATAATCTGCCTGTGTTCTTTATTCGTGATTCGATTAAGTTTCCGGATATGGTGCACTCTCTAAAACCGTCTCCAGTCACCAACGTTCAGGATCCAAACCGATTCTTCGACTTCTTTAGCAGTGAGCCGGGTGCGACCAACATGTTGACTTGGGTGTACAGCAATTTAGGTACGCCTGCGAGCTATCGCACCATGGATGGCTTTGGGGTTCATGCTTATAAGTGGATCAATAAGCAAGGCGACGTGAACTATGTGAAGTTCCAATGGAAGACTCAGCAAGGCGTTAAAAGCCTTCGTCCAGATCAAGTCACTGAGATACAAGGTAAAGAGTTCAACCATCTTACCAATGACCTTTATGCTGAAATTGGCTTAGGGAATTACCCTAAATGGGACCTTTACGTGAAGGTATTGTCTCCTGAGGCATTGAGAAAACTTGACTACAACGGACTCGATGCAACCAAAGTATGGCTGAATGTGCCAGATCAAAAAGTCGGCACTATGACGCTGAATCGTCTACCTGAAAACTTCTTTTTAGACACCGAACAGTCGGCATTTTCGCCTTCGAATCTGATTCCTGGTATCGAGCCGTCGGAAGACCGTTTGTTGCAAGGTCGTTTGTTTGCTTATTCAGATACGCAGCTTTACCGTTTGGGCGCTAACCTGTTTCAACTGCCAGTAAATCGTCCGTTAACGCCAGTGAGCAATCATAACCAAAATGGCTTTAGTAATAATGCATCGTTAACAAACGGTGATATTAACTATGAGCCAAGCCGAAAACTAGAGTTGGCAGAAGATGTTCAATTCAAAGCCGTAGAAACCAAGCTTGTTGGTACGGTGCAACAAAAAGCGATCAGCAATCCACGAAATTTCTATCAAGCGGGTGTGCAGTACCGCAGCATGAATGAACAAGACAAAAGTGATTTGATTGCTAACCTCGCTGGTGACTTGAATAAGGTGACGGACAAAGGCATCAAAACGACGATGGTGAGCTACTTCTATCGTGCAGACAAACAGTATGGAACGCGTTTGGCTAAAGCCACTGGTACCAGTATGTCACGAGTGGAAAAACTCTCGCAAGCGAACAATTAAGCAACAACGTAAGACGTAAAGTTTTGGCCTGCGGGAGATTTATCTGCTCTTTTCTGCCCGAAAATCAGGGCTCCTGTAGGCCATTCTCTAATCATGTTAGTTAGGGGGAATAAATGAAAATCGTATTTTTATTCAGCTCCGTTTTTTTCTCTTTGATCTTCTCGCTCAGCTTATTGGCTGCTGACGACAAACTGGAAGAGGAATACCAATCTCTGGTTGGGTTGTTCTTTGATGCAGCTCGTATTGGTAACAATGACGTGATCGATGCATTTGTTTCTCAAGGCTTCCCCGTTGATCAACGCAATAACCAAAGTTACACCGCACTCATGGTCGCTGCTTATCAAGGAAACAGAGAAACCGTGGGGCTTTTACTCGATTCTGGTGCCAATGCATGCCTGCAAGACAAGCGTGGAAACACCGCTTTGATGGGGGCATTGATTAAACGCGAAATTAGTATTGCGAAAGACTTGTACCAAGCGGAGTGTTCCCCAGAATTGCGTAATAAAGCAGGACTTAATTTGAAAGAATTTGCCGAAATCTATGGTCAATTCAATGTGCTGAAATCCCTTTCGCACTAAATGAAGTGTGCTAATAACAATAAAAAGGACGTAATAATATGAACAAAACAACATGGCTTGCTGCACTCGCCCTTATCTCTTCTCCTGTTTTTGCTGAAGTAGTGAATGTTGAAATGATCGATCTTGGCTCGGGTCAGTCAACCGGAACTGTAATGATAAGCTCAAGTGAATACGGAGCTGTTTTTACGCCGGCATTGAAAGACTTACCCGTTGGTACGCATGGCTTCCATGTACACGCCAATGGTTCGTGCGATAGCATCACAAAAGATGGCAAAATCATACTCGGTGGAGCCGCTGGCGGACATTATGACCCAGAGAAAACGGGCAAGCATGGTTTCCCTTGGACGGATGATAATCACCTTGGCGATTTACCACCGCTTTACGTCAATGCTCATGGTGTAGCTGACCAGCCAGTAATGGCGCCAAGAGTGACGTTAGATGACGTGAAAGGTAGAGCGTTGATGATCCACGCTGGCGGTGACAACCATTCAGACCATCCAGCTAAACTTGGCGGCGGTGGTGCACGCATTGTCTGTGGCGTGATTAAGTAATCTCTTCTTTAAGAGTTACAAAAAGCGCTCCAACTTATTTGGGTCGCTTTTTGTATTTAGGGATGACACTTATCTTTAACGCAGAACTCTCATTAATCACTTAGGCTTTTGTTGGCTAAAACAGAGCGTTAAGGCATTTACTTCCACTGACTGAAAAGGCCAGCAAGGCTGACTAGCGGCTATTTTTTGTCAGCACATTCGACCTTTACAATCCCTTGATACCCATACCTACTGATAGATAGGCGAGATCTGTGAACTATGCTATATTCCCCTAAAATATAGGTGGAATTAATATGAAAGAACTTAATCCAACGGCAGAAAAGATCGTCGATTTAGCTGAAAGTTATATGCAAAGCAGAGGCTTTAATGGTTTCAGTTTTCGCGATATTCAAAATGAGCTTGGGATAAAGACTGCGAGTATCCATTATCATTTCAAAACTAAACAAGACCTGGCTCAAGTGGTATTTGAACGTTACCTTGCGAATTACGAAGTTGCGTTAAAGCGTATCGAGAGTCAAGATATCTTTGCAGAAGGTAAAATTGAAGCATTAGCCGACATTTTTGTTGATGTACGCGAGAACAACAAACTGTGCCTATGTGGTATGTATGCTTCTGATTTCTATTTTTTAGCGGATGGTTTGGAAAGCCTATTGTCTAAATTTGTTCAAATCAATGAAGATTTTATCCGTAAAAGCATAGAGCAGGGGATTGCGAGCGGACACTTTCGTTCTGGATTAGAAGCTACTCAAGCTGCGAGGCTAATTTTTGTCGCTTTGGAGGGGGGGATTTTACTGTCTCAATTCAAGGACACAGATTATATCCGTTCGGTGAAAGCCAGCTGTTTAAACATTCTGAAGGCGTCATAGTTTATCGATTAGATTGCGGCAATATCAATGGGTTTTACAAGAGGCATTGTCGTTGCGCGATAGATAGGTAGGACGTAGCGCAACCCAAAAGAGATTGTTGTTTTGAAAGCGAGGCTGAGCCCTCGCTTTTTTTATGTCTGAAAACTCACCATTGGACAAAATTCGTAATGGATTTGACTCACTAAGTGGCGTTGTAGACACTTTCCATGAGACGAATACATATTTTTATAAAAATAGTTTAACTTATTATGTTACTGATAAATATGGTTTTTATAATAAACAACTTTATCTACCTACTGGTAGGTAGATAAAGTTGTTGACGTGAAACCGATCCGATCTTAAAGTACACCCACTGACGAGGAGATGGTCTCTACTACTCCTCCATTTTTTTGAATAAACTACCTATCTACTGATAGGTAGTTTTTAAATTAAGGATTTCATTATGTTTAACACATCTTCTATTGCACTAATTGTTGGCGGTTCTTCTGGTATGGGTAAAGCAACTGCAGAGCGACTGCTTAAGTCTGGTGTGCCTGTAATGATTCTTTCTCATGACAAACAGAATCTTGCTGAAGCAAAATTGGATCTGGAATCAACCACGAATGGTCATGTTGAAACTGCTCAGGTTGATTTATACGACCCTTCTGCTGTTCAAAGCTTTATTGAACAGTTAAATGCAGAAAAACGTCACATTGGCTACTTGGTGAATGCAGCTGGTTTCTTCAAACCTGTCGATTTCCTTGAGCATTCTGAGCAAGATTACGACCTTCAGTTAGATATGAACCGTGCTTTCTTCTTCATTACACAAGCCGTTGCGAAAAATATGAAACAACACGGCGGTGGCGCAATTGTAAATATCGGTTCTATGTGGGCACATCAAGCAATCAAAGCAACGCCTTCTTCAGCTTACTCTATGCAGAAAGCGGCACTGCATTCGCTGACAAAAAATTTGGCCATTGAACTAGGCGACCACGGTGTGCGTGTAAACGCTGTGGCTCCTGCAGTCGTGATGTCGACAATTTATAAGTCATTCATTGCTGAAGACGAGATTGAATCTGCACTACAAGGCTTTAACGATTTCCACCCAATTGGTCGCATTGGTTCTACAGACGATGTTGCTGATGCGATTGAATATCTACTATCGAATAAGTCATCTTGGGTAACGGGTACGATTCTAAATGTCGATGGCGGCGTTATGGCGGGTCGAAACTAAATTATTTGTAGCCTCTCACGTTATGTGGGAGGCACAACATGAACATGAACATTAATCATTAAAAATAAGAAATAAGAAATAATATAAGGATTCAACATGAGTAACGCACCATTAAATGGCCTTAACTTAGAAGACCTATCAGCGTACACAAAAGTAATTACTGATGATGCAACACAAGCGGTATCTGAATACGGCATTGTTGCTGAATGGAAAGGCGGTGTTCATAGCGAAATTCGTACGCTGAACCAAAAGGTCGGTGGAACAGAAATCGTTAAAGATTTTACTTTCGATGTGGGTGAACCAGAAGAGCTTCTTGGCAATAACGCATACCCTACGCCACAAGATTACCTGTTGGGCGGCATGGCTGGCTGTATGATGGTTGGATTTGTTGCAGGAGCTAGCGGCCGCGGTATTCGTTTAGAGTCCGTAAAGTTGACCATCAAAGGGGCTTTGGATCTTCGTGGGTTCTTGAATGTAGCTGAAGAAGCTCCGGTTGGTTTCGAAGAGATCCAATTTCAGTTTGAAGTTGAAGGTGATGGTACTCAAGCTGATTACGATGAAGTTATTGCCGGAGTTCAACAATTTTCTCCGAACTACCGAACAATCAGTGATGCCGTTAAAGTGTCAGCGATTGTTGCTTAATTAAACGATTTTATTTAATTAGCTAAAAATATAGAAACCCTTTTTTAATTTATGCATTGCCACTGCTTTGAGCCTATATTCACATATAGGCTCTTTTTTATTTTAAATTGTCTAAATTAGATATATTTAAATTAGGTTTGGTTAAATTTGATGATGTTAATTTATTTTATTCTAATGAATAATGTAATAAAAACAATTACATAAAACATACATATATCTACACTGTTTATCATTAACTTAATTTATCATTTTTAACTTCAGTATAGTGGAGTAATAAAATGAAAGCTCTTAAATATGCGATGACACTTGCTTTAATTCAAGGCTCCTTTGCATGTCATAGCGAACAAGTTAAAAAAGACCAGACCCATGATATTAATGGGGTTTGGTTTAGCCAACGAGACGGCGAAATTAAAGTTATCGAAAATGAGACTACAAGAACGATACAAGTGGTTAATAACACTTGTTATGAAGTGTCTAACTCTCTGAGTTATGGTACTGAGTTGAGTTATGAAGCGATAAAACAGCACGCCACTCGTCAAGGTAATCAATTGATCCTAAATATTCTTCGACCTAGACCTTTCACTTACACTTTAGTAAGTAATATCAATGATGTATGTCCTCAAGGCCTTAGCCCCTCCATGACTCGTGATGGTCATTTTGATTCTGATGCCCAATCGATGTTCGATATATATTGGCAAGATATGAAGAACCACTATGCCTTTTTTGATGAACGCAATATTGACTGGGACGAGGTTTATGATAAATATTATGATGATTTATATGGTGCTGACTATGAACAATTAATTCACGTGTTTGATGAAATACTTAGTCAATTGAAGGATGATCATAGTTCTATTTATATTCCTTCAAAAGAGCAGCAGATATGGTATAGCAATAAAACCATCTTGGAACAACAATTGGAGTTGGAAGCTGACCAGTTAGATATTCCTGAATCAGAGCAAGAAAGCTACATAGCCAGTCAGAAGAATAAAATAACACTCAATATCATGAAGTACTTGTTTGAAAATGAACAAGAAGGTTTTAAAAACCGTGCTTCTCGTGAAAGCAAGGAACATCGTCTTAACTGGGGCATCATTGATAATAAAGGCATACCGACTGGATACTTAAGAATTGGCGATTTCATGAGCTATATCGATGAAGGTTTAATCACAGGAACGCCTAAACGAAATACAGATAAAGCTCATCGTCAGTTTGAAGAATTAGTGACAAAAATTTTAACGCAGCTAAATGATACCCAGTCGTTGATTATCGATATTCGTGAAAATGAGGGTGGGCTTGATATGCAGGGCTTGTGGTTATTGCAGCACTTGATTGAAGAGCAGCAGTTAGCTTGGCATGTTAGTTCTTACTTCAAAGATGAATTCAGCCATGATGTTGATGTCATGATGACTCCAAGCAATGGTATTTCATATACAAAACCGATTGTACTTTTGACCTCTTTCGGTACGGTCAGTGCAGCAGAAACATTCGCATCGGCGATGAAAACGCTCCCTCACGTGACTATCGTAGGTGAATCAACATCAGGCGCCACCTCAGATGCGTTTGGAAGAATGCTGCCCAATGGCTGGGAGTATTCATTAAGTAATTTATATTATAAGAATCGCGACCTGGAAAACCATGAAGTCACAGGGGTGCAGCCAGATCACGTGGTTGGAAACTTTGTGTTAGAAGATCGTCATCAAGGCCGAGATGCTGCGCTCGAAAAAGCACTGTCTCTACTTTATTAAGGCTAACGAGTGCCTAATTAGACAGTCATTTGGATAGATAAAAATAGCCGCTCATTAGCGGCTATTTTTGTATGGCTTGTATAAACCCAGACAAGCCTATCGGTGGCTATGTATACTCGAGTCGTGAGTATCGTTAGCGATCTTAATCCAGATTTATTCCATTATAGAAACAAGTATTAGTTCCGTTTCTACACGTTATATTCCACTCACACCCTCTCTAAACCATTCACTCCTTACTATTACCATTCGTCGCATTGATAAAACGGCATGACAAATTCTCGTTAACCTTTCAACGTCAACATTTGAAAGGGATTAGAAATCATGACTACTTCACACTCATTTAATTCAGGCTCTACCACTTCTGTGCTTAAGCGTTCATTGCTGATTGCTCTTGTTTCACTTGCTCCCACTTTGGCGCAGGCTAATCCAAGTTCAGACGTGCTTGATATTTACAACCAAGCCGCGCAAGGCAATGAAGATCTGGTCGAGGTGGCATATGAACGCCTTAACGCCACGCTGCAACAAGACGGCGCCACGCCACTGACCTTGGTTTACCTCGGAAGCACAGAAACCCTGATGGGGCGTGATGCGTTCTTACCTTGGAACAAGATGAAGTATGTAGAAAAGGGTTTATCGACCATTGATAAATCTCTTGTTCTGCTTAAAGACGAAGACCAACCCATTCATGAGCAACCTCGTGTTCAAGGATTACCAGATTCTTACCTAACTCGCGCAATGGCTGCGGTGACTTACACCTCTCTGCCAGACATGTTTAACCATTTCGATCGTGGTTATGACTTGTTCCTCTCGTTACTCGCGGAAGATGATTTCCAACAACAGCATTTCGCTGCGACATCGTGGATTTACCGTTACGCCATTACCGCATCGATTCGTGCTGAAGACTTCGATCAAGCACAGGTGTGGCTTGAAAAAATGGAAAACACCGATGCCGGAAACATCGAGACAATGACGGCTAAAGCCTTAATAGCGAAAGCCAAATAACAGCTGCGAACGATTAAGAATGATGGGTAATCAGAGGACAACGAAATGATTGAATTTAAAGATGTCGGCAAAGCGTATGTTACGGGTGGTCAAAGCGTAAACGCACTTAAGGGAGTCGATGGCCAAATCAAACGCGGTGAAATGGTGGCCTTGTGTGGCCCTTCTGGGTCAGGGAAAAGCACACTGTTGAATATTCTTGGTTTGTTGGATATGGACTATCGAGGGCAGATCAATATTGATGGTCAACCGTATCCGACAGAGCAAATCGCTGCTGCGCGCTTTCGTCGTCAGTCGTTGGGTTTTGTGTTTCAACGCTTCAATCTGGTTCCTGTGATGACCGCGCTTGAGAACGTCGCTTACCCATTGATGTTGAACCAATGCACGAAACAAGAACAGCAAAGCAGAGCGCAAGACATGTTAGAGCGTGTTGGGCTAGGTGAATATGTACATCACCGTCCAGACAACCTGTCAGGCGGTCAGCAACAACGTGTTGCGATAGCCAGAGCGTTAATCCATAACCCAAGTCTAGTGATTGCTGATGAGCCGACCGCCAGCTTAGACAGCCACACAGCCAACCTTGTGATCGACATTATGAAAGAGCTCGGCCACGAAATGGGCACCACCTTTATTGTCGCAACGCACGACCCAAGAATGGCACAGCGCTGCGATCGAGTCATTGAACTTATCGACGGTCAACTGGCGCCACAAGTTGCAACCACGGAGGCTATCTCATGGGCAAGTTAACACAAGGGCTTAGCTCCTTTTTACTACCAACCTCGGTACGTTTGGCGTGGCTTAATCTATTAAGAAATGGTCGCCGCAGCCTGCTTTCGGTGTTGATCATCGCGATTGCGGTATTTGCATTGACCAGTGCGGGTGGCTATGGGCTTTACACCTACGAATCTTTGAGAGAATCGACCGCGCGCGATACTGGTCATCTCACCTTGAGCACGCCGGGTTATTTTGAACAAGATGAAGACATGCCGCTGAGCAATGGTCTGGATAACGTTCAAGCGCTAACCAAGAGCATTATTGGCGACAGCGACGTGCGTGGTGTGCAGCCACGAGTCTACTTCAGCGGTTTGGTTTCTAACGGAAGTAAGTCGACCATCTTTATGGGTACGGGCGTCAATGAGCGTGAGTTCGACATGAAAGGACCTTTCCTTGATGTGCGCAGCGGTCAAACTCTCTCGGATGTGAAATCGCTAAGATACGACAGCCAAGAGCCACAAGTGATGCTGGGAACTGACCTTGCTCGTAACCTCAAAGTTGCCGTTGGAGATTGGGTAACACTGCTCGCGACTACCAGTGATGGTGCTTTGAATGCCTTTGATTTTAAGGTGCAAGGTATCTACTCGACTGGTGTTCCTGAGTTGGATAAACGTCAGTTGTACGTGCATATCACTACTGCTCAAGAGCTTTTAGCGTCAGACAAAGTCAGCACTTTGTCGGTATTCCTTTTTGAAACCAGTAAGACCTCGACCGTACAACAACGCATCCAATTGGCTTTAGACAGGCAAGCTAGTCAACAAGGCTCAGCCATTGAGATTACCCCATGGCAAGATCGCGCGTTTTTCTACACCAAGGTTAAAGATCTTTACGACCGGATCTTCGGCATCATGGGTGCAGTGATGGCATTGGTGGTGTTCGTATCGTTGTTCAACACCATGACCATGTCGGTGACGGAACGCACTCGTGAAATCGGCACGTTATCGGCACTCGGCAGTTACCCTTCTGAAATCGTGGCAGGCTTCTTAAAAGAGGCGGGATTGCTGGCTGTGATTGGCAGTGCGATAGGTGCGCTAGTGAGTGGCTTAATGTCGGTGTTATTGCTAGTGGTTGATATCCAAATGCCACCACCTCCGGGTCGAACCGAGGGTTACCCACTCAACATTTACTTCTCATTGGAATTGGTTGGTTATGCCACTTTAGGTGTGCTGACGATATGTTTGCTAGCTGCTTATTTCTCTGCTCGCAAAGGCGTGAATAAGCCAATCACGGAGGCACTGGTTTATGTCTAGATTAACTCGTTCATTCAATACCTTGGGTTTGGCTTTCGCGTTGGGCTCTGTTTTGGCTTCGCTTCTAGCATCGGCGCCAAGCTGGGCGGTTGATTCACAACAAGTCACTGAGATGATTGCTAAGGCAGACAGCTATCGTTTGAACAGCACACAAGCGTCTAAGGTAGTGTCTTTGGTGGCGTTATATCAAGACGAGCAACTGGACAAAACCCGTGAATACAACGTCTATACAAGACCAAATCGAGAGTCGTTGGTCGTGTTCAAGTCGGCGGTCGAGGCTGGGCAGAAGATGCTGATGATTGAAGATAACTATTGGTTGTTGATGCCGAAATCTCGTCGCCCAATTCGTATCACACCGATGCAAAAACTGCTTGGTGAAGCTTCGGTCGGAGATATATCGACGCTCACTTGGAGCGAAGATTACCAAGGTGAGTGGGTTGCTGAGCAACAGGTTGAAATGCCGACTGGCGAGACACTCGATACCCATCACTTAAAGCTCGCGGCGAAAACCAAGGGTGCGAGTTATCAGTCGATTGATCTGTGGTTAACAGCAGACCGAGCGTTTCCAGTTAAAGCGGATCTGTATCTGCGTTCAGGAAAACTGGCGAAACAAGCGTGGTTTACTGAAGGCGTGCGAGATGGATTACCAACAGTAGTGTCGATGACCTTGCTCGATAAGATTCAGCCGAGTAAGAAAACTGTGATTGAGTACCGCGAAGTGATTGAACAAAGCTTGGAAGACAAATACTACAACCCTGCTTATTTATCGCGTAACAGCGTGTCTGGGCTGTAGGTGGTTGTCATGAACGCTTTGAATCGTAAGTCTCACATTAAGTATTCACCTGCTACGTTGCTTGCTTTGTCTTGCGTGAGTCACACGATTCAAGCGGACGATCTGAGTTTAGCGTGGGACTGGCAACTCAGTGCAGAAGCCGTTGAATCGAGAGAGTCGCCATTCAGCCCTTTAGCGTCTGATAATCGTCAGTCTTTAAATGGCTTGCTGGATCTAGAGGTTGGATATAACAATTGGCTTGGCCTGTTTGCAGTAAAAGCCAACGATATTTTGAGCAACAATCCTCAAGGGCAAGAGGCGAGCTTTGAATCGGAATTCATCGTGCGCGAGTTGTTTTGGCAAGGTGGTGTTGAGGTGTCTAATTCAGCGTTCGGTGACCACTACCTCGATGTGACGCTCGGCAAGGTTCGCCTAGATTGGGGCGTGGGCTATGGCTACCGACCGCTAGACATCATCAAACCTTATCGCCAAAACCCAGTAGGCATTGTCGCAGAGGAGGGCGCGGGTGTGGCATCGGCGTCACTGTTCGATATGACGGGCGAGTGGACACTGCTTTACAGCGATTCATCATGGACTTCTCAAGACGTGAATGAGTTCGAAAAGCAGAACCAACAACAAGGCGTTGGCTTACGTCGTTACAATCTGATTGGCGACCACGAATATCAATGGGTCGCTTATTATGATGACGTGCGCCACGGCTTGCTTGGAGCGAGCTTGGTTTCGGTATTAAACCTCGCTTGGGAGTTTCATGGTTCGATGATTTATCAGCGACAAAGCCTTGGCTACAGCCAGCCTGATTCCATGCTTAAACCTGTGTATCTCGAAGAGCAGGGCGAGGCCTATCAAGCGTTAGCCGGATTAACATGGGCCAATGATACTGGCCACAATGTGGTCTTGGAATACTGGTTTGATAGCCGCGCTTGGAGCAATTCTGAATGGCAAAGTGCCATAGAAAGTGCCGAGTCTTTGTCGGTTAATCCTATGACTGCATCACTGGCTGGTTCTTACGCTCAAGGTTATCAACACGCCAATTTGGTTCAACACAACATCATGTTTCACTGGTCTTTGGATTCGACATATGGCTGGCTTGAAGATATCACGCCGACATTTGATGTCATGCTGTCTCCACAAGATGGTGGCTTTATTGCTACGCAGTGGCTCAATTACCAGGCTTTAGATAATGGCGATTCATCGTTGGATTTGGAACTTGCTGCACGCTTTCTAGGCGGTAAAAGTGATTCTGCTTACGCCAACTTACCCGATAGTCATATGATTCTTTTAAATATCAAAGGACGATTTTAATGGACACTTCTTCAAACAATCGGTTTTCATGGATCAAAAGCTTCGCGTTCACCACGCTATTTTGTGTTCTTATTGCGATTACAACCCATACGATTTGGGGCGGCGGATTAACGGTTAACCTGGCAATCAGTTTTGGCTTTGGTTACAGCGCCGTAGGTTCTTCTTTCATCTTGGTGAAGTTGTTTAAGAGAACATCCAGAAGGCTTGAAGTGGCGATCTCAATGGTGGTCGCGATGACCTTTGGTACCTTGAACGCGCACTATTGGTTGAGCGGGTATTTCGGATCCAATATCTCGGACCTTAAATCAGTGGTGCTGTTGGGCGTTATCTTTTGCTCGGTTTGCTATTACTACTTCTACTCAAGAGAGAAGCAGCTGCGTGCCGACAATGAATTAGAAGTGGCCAAGCGTCGTCAGGCCGATCAAGAAAAGGTGGTGGTGCTCAGTCAGCTTAAGCAACTGCAAAGCCAAATTGAACCGCACTTCCTATTCAACACTCTTGCGACCATCAATGTGTTGATTGAGAGTGATAGCGCGAAAGCCAAGTTGATGCTCGAAAAACTGACTGACTTGTTGCGTGTGACTTTGAAAAACAGCCGCACCGAGCAATCGACCATCGCACAAGAGGTCGACTTGTTAGACGCTTATCTTAATATTCAGAAGATACGTTTGGGTGAGCGCTTAGCGTTTTCGATTGAAACACACGAGATTAGCGATTTGCAGGTGATTCCACCGTTCCTGATTCAACCCTTGGTCGAGAATGCACTCACGCACGGCATCGAGCCCAAAGCGGCGGGTGGCCAAGTGAGTATCCACATAGCTCAACAAGCACAGCAGCTAAAAATAGAAGTGGCTGATAATGGCGCTGGGCTGAAAACGCCTTCTGCGAATACGGGTCACGGTGTTGGATTAAGCAATATTCGTCAAAGAATCGAAACTCTTTTTGGTGATAAGGCGAGCCTAACGATTACTGAACACGCTGAAGGTGGGGTCGTGTCAACGATCTTGTTACCGCTGACTGACGCAGCTGCCTAGAATTTCAGACCAGAAAGCACAGAACAGTGACGAAATATAGACGATTTACAGTGTGAATTTAAAGGAATAATCATGAATAACCCAGCATCAAAGCCAAGTGTCACGGCGATAATCGCAGACGATGAAGCTCTGTTAAGGCACCATCTCGACAAGAGTTTGGCTGAGGTTTGGCCGGAGCTAGAGATCGTCGCTAAGGCACAAAATGGGCTAGAGGCGATGCTGAGTATTCAGCAGCTCGAGCCTGATGTGGTCTTTCTTGATATTCGAATGCCAGAGCTGGATGGTATCTCGCTCGCGAAACAATTGAACAAGCTAGATTCGCCGCCATTGGTGGTTTTCATTACCGCTTACGACGAATACGCAGTCAGAGCTTTTGAGCACAATGCGATGGATTACCTGCTTAAACCCATGAATGAAGAACGCTTACTGGCCACATGTCAAAAGGTTCAAGCGCGTCTGTCGATCAACCAAACGCAATCAGGTATTACGCCAGAACAACCGGATATCACGGCGTTAATGGCTCAGCTTCAACAATTATCCCAACCAACTCAGCAGCAAACGTATCTAACGTGGCTCAAAGCCAGTGTCGGAGAAGACATTCACCTAATCGCCGTCGATGATGTGGCTTACTTCAAAGCAGAAGACAAGTACGTCTCGATATTCAAAAAAGGCCAAGGCGGCTCTCTAGAGGAGTTTATTCTTCGCGTATCACTAAAAGAGCTGATCGCCCAACTCAATCCTGATGAGTTTTGGCAGATCCATCGCTCGGTGGTGGTTAAAGTGTCGGCCATTGATAAGGTGAAGAAAGGGCTCTCAGGTCAGATGTCGGCTTATGTGTCAGGAGAGAAGTTACCGATCAGCCGCGCCTCGCAAGCGCTATTTAAAGGTATGTAGCGAACAAGCTTAAAGGTATGTAGAGAACGAGTTTAAAGGGATGCATTAGGCGCTTATTAAAACGTCACTTTTAATGAACACAGCCGATCTTACAAAGCGTATGATGATTTATAAAATGAAGATCTAGATCACAAAGGTATTCATCGGGTTAAATATTAAATAATAATCATTAACTCAATCTGTATATTGTCGATGAATGACATTAAGAGGTTGTTATGAAAACATATTATTTAGCGGCGGCAGTATGCCTCACCTTAGTTGGCTGTAGTTCAACATCAAATATCACCGAAACCTTAATCCTGCCGGATCCGGCATGGACATCAGGCCAGCTGGAAAATGGCCTTACCTACCATGTTTATCCAGATCATGAAGAATCCGTATCTGTTCGTTTAGTCGTGCACGCGGGCTCAATTCAAGAGACTTCTCAACAAGAAGGCTATGCGCACTTCTTGGAACACATGGCATTCAATGGCAGTAAAAATTTCTCTGAAAATGATGTGATTCGCTTATTTGAAGATGCAGGCGCTAGCTTTGGCGCTGATATTAATGCTTACACCTCTTATGAAGAGACGGTATACCAGTTAGATTTGCCAGATAACGTCCAATTGCAGTCTGCCCTGACGTGGATGCGTGACATTGGTGACGGTTTGGATCTATCAAGTTCAGAAGTTGAAAAAGAGAAAGGCGTGGTTCTTGGCGAGTTTCGTATGGCTCGCCTCGATGATAAGTCGTTCCCCGAGAAATATGTTGATTACCTATTCGAAGGCAGCCCTTATGAATCGCAAGATGCGCTAGGAACTAAAGCTTCGGTTATGGCTGCCACGTCGGAAGGGCTTACCGACTTTTACCAAACTTGGTATCAACCTCAAATCGTTGAGCTAGTGGTTTCTGGTGATGTGGACCTTAAAACAGTGATCCCAATGATTGAAGAGAAATTTTCGAGCTGGGAGCGCGGTAAAACGTCAAAGCCACAAAAGCAGAATACGACTTCGTTCAATGAAGGTGACTACATTGAATATGCTGGCAGAGAAGCTCCGAGTATTTCTTTGACGTTTAACCGAGGTTTAAACACTGTTGAAACCCACGCTCAACAACATCAGCGTTGGTTGGATGAAACCACTCAGATTCTTATTCAGCAGCGTTTAGAGGCAGACTTTAATGATGCAGCGCTACCGACGCAATGGATAACGTCAGATAACATCAGGTTGGATGCTCTGCTTTATTCATCGACAAGTGTTGGCTTCCCAGCAGGCAGCCGTGATGCGGTTCAGAAAGCGTTGGTTTCTACTTTAACGTCGTTACGTGATTACGGTGTTTCTGAAGGAGAAATTGCGAGTGAGCTCCATTATTATCAAGACTCACTGGATGATATTGAGCACGACTGGGATAAAAGGGACAGTGTGGATCACGTGAACGATAAAGTGAACGCATCACTGTCTGGCGATATTGTCCAATCTCAAAAAGACTATCAGGCCAGCATGGAAGCCTTTCTTGCTAATTTAAGCCTTGAAGCGATTAATAAAAATATCAAAGAAGTCCTTTCGAGTGATTACTTTTTGATTGTCGGCATGGATGACAATGAGGATCGCACAGCGGTTCTGGCTTCTCTAGATGGATTAAAAGCTTCTTATAGTCAGCAGGGTACACAGACATTCGTAACGGCAACAGCCAGTGCATTTGCTTCGCCTGCCGTACCCGGCGAGGTTGTATTGGTAGAGCAAATGTACGCCGATCCAAATATTCAAAAGTGGACTTTAAGCAATGGTATCGACATGTGGTACCTACGTGATTCATACGCGAAAGACGATGTTGGGATAATGTACGTGAGTCTTGGCGGTAAAGCGGCGTTGGATCCGGATTTATACGCAGCTGCAAATGTGACATTACCTGTTATTGCTCGAAGTGGTGCTGGTGACTTTACGGGATCTGAGCTGAAAGCCTACTTTGATCGTGAAGGGATTTTAGTCGATTCTTTTATTTCTTCGACGCGACATGGCATTGAGTTTAATATCGAAAAAGATGGGATGAGTGACGCGTTTGCTGCGCTATATACCTTCATGGTGTCTCCTAAAGTGAATTCTGATCAGCTTGAAGCTGTGAAGCAAGAGCTAGTGCAAGATAAAGAGTCCTTCCTAAGTACGCCTATTGGTCAATTTGAACAAGCGATCAATCAAAATATTTATCGCTCGGGAAGCCGCCATCTATTCGTAAATAAAGAGCGTGTTAAAGCGGTTTCTGTTGAAGATGTCCGTGCTGTTCATCAACAATTATTTGGTCAACTAAGACACAACCAGTTGGTGGTCGTTGGTGATATCGACCCAAGTGAGTTGAAACCTCTAGTTCGTAAGTACTTAGCTTCAATTCCATTGCAAGCGGGGACGGTGCCAGACTTCAAAGTGGAGTACAAGCAACCAGCGAAACCACGTATTGATGTCGCGATCAACAACGTAAATAGTGCGGAATATATCTTACGAGTGATTCCAGAGCCGACGACGATAGAAAGTGGAGGCTGGACTGCAAAAGATGTCTTCATGGAAGACTTATTGCAACGTTTAGTCGCATCTCGTTTAGACTCTTATGTTCGTGAAGAGTTGAGTTTAGATTATTCACCTTATGCTTATGCGGCTTCGAATGATGGTGAACCGACTCATGAGTGGGTAATCGGCGCAATGATCGCGCCGGAGAACGTAGATACTGTTGAAATGGCGATTGATAGAGTGATCTCAGACCTCCTACAAGGTATTTCTGAAGACGAACTGCATTCGATAGTGAAACAGTTTGAAGCTGACTTCGTGCCACTAGAGGCAAGCTCTATCGATCAGGCGTGGTTTGTGTCTCGTTATTTATTGTATGGGTATGGATTGGAAGCCTTGGCTGATGTTGACCGAGTCGTTAAATCAATATCGGTTGAAGACATGAATGCTCTGCTCCATCACCTATTTGGCGAGAATAGCCGTAAGGTTAAGAACATCATGCGTCCTAAAGCCTAAAGCCTAAAGCCTAAAGCTTGAAACCAGCAGAAAGAGACAACTTAAAGCCAAGCGAGTATCGCTTGGCTTTCTTGTTTTTCCACCATTCATAACGTCTATGCATCACCTGTTGTTAAGCCGTTTTAGATCTATGTAAATCTAAATTTCGAGAACGCTTAATCGGCTGCATCGAATCATTTTCTAAAAAAATGATTTTAAATCAAGACAGCGTTTCATTTGTATTGTAGATTGACGATCTACGATAATGTTGTTTGGATATTAGATTGCTTAAACTGGGTACCCGATTAGTCTTAATGTTGTTTTTACTGAGCTTTGGCTTAGTGAATTCTAACGGCTATTCGTTTCCTTCTAAGCCATTTCAAATATACTCGGCTCAAGAGCAATCTTCACAAAACGATCTTTGTAAACAAGCCGCTACGGATAATCCGTCAAGCTACTTAGAGTGCGATAAGGCTCAGTTTGGCACTGTGCCTTCTGGTGACAGTTCTAACTATCACGACACTGAATCAAGCCTTCAAGCAGCAAACTTCAGACGTATGCTCAGTAACGAGCAAGAAAGCGTGGCCGATCTTGAACCTGCTTATCATCTACTGATCGACTTCTCTCCCCCTTCATTACTGGCTTCTCTGCTTTTCAACACACCGTTGTTGGATTCCAAGCAGCACTGGACCAGCATTGTGAGTTCTCCGTCCTCCCGGCTTGCTGGGTGGAAAGAGGGCAACATTCAATACTCGCATTTCCGAGAACTTCTTAGCTAATCGTTTGACCCTAAATTGGTTGTATCGATGGTCACTTGTGCCCGTTGAGCTCGCCAGTTAACCAAAACAAACATAGCGACATCAGTTTTAGCATCACTATCTTTCAATCAGCTTGTTCTGGTTGTGATTAGCCATCGCTCGTGTTCGCAAAATATTAGCCATACCAATCGTAGTAAATAACTGGTCATCCTAGCTGGTTAAAATGCACGATCACTGCTTTTTTCTGGTGCTATTTTTGAGCACGTATTTACGGTGATTGGTAGAAATAAGAGATCTTGACTGTGAAAAAACGCATTCCAAGAAAACAAATTAACCACTACTCAAAGTGGAAATACGTGGTACTTATCGCCACTATCATCATCATGGTTCTGAGTGCTTTACCTTCTTGGTATGGCGAGAATGCATCGGTACAAATTAACAATCGTTCTGAACAGAGTATCGACGCGAGTCAAATTACCCAATACCTTGCAAGCGAAGGCATCCAAGCCAAATCTGCATTTCAAAAAGACAACCGTTTGGTCGTGATCTTGGAAGATGCAGAACAACAGGCGAAAGCCAAAGAGGTGCTGAATGAGCGCCTATTGGATAACGCGACTGTTGCGCTAGCGATGGAGCCAGCAGCACCAAAATGGTTGACTGACATGGGCTTCGCGCCGATTCAGCTAGGCCTTGATTTACGTGGTGGTGTGCAGTTCCTGCTAGAAGTGGACATGGAACCGGTTTACCACGCACAAGCGCAATCTGTGGTCGATGAGATCACCAGCCAAGTACGTTATGCACGCGGTAAAGTGGTGAACAACCAAGTTGAATTTAACTTCCGTACTGATGCAGATTTCGAGAAAGCACAAAAACTGATTCGTGAAGAGTTCCCACAATGGCAGCGTGACCGTTCAGATAAATCGCTAACGTTAACTCAGTCTGAAGAAGAGCAAAGAACGCTACGTAACCTAACGGTTCAGCAAAACCTGCAAATCATGCGCAGCCGTATTGAAGAGCTCGGCATCACTGAGGCATCGATTCAACGCCAAGGTGAAAGCCGTATCCGTATCGAACTTCCGGGTGTCCAAGACCCTGCAGCCGCGAAAGACGTGATTGGTGCTACGGCTTCGCTTGCGTTCTACTCTGTGTACGACAACGCAACGCGCAATACTCAAACTCTGAAAGATTCAGATGGTAATCGTGTAGTGGTTGCTCGCAAAGCGGTATTAAGCGGCGAACATATTATCGATGCGCGCAGTGGCATTGGTGAGATGGGCAGTGCAGAAGTAAACATCACGTTGGATTCTTCTGGTGGTAAGAAAATGTCTGAGTTTTCTCGCCATAACATCGGTAAGCCAATGGCGACCGTTTACAGCGAATACAGCCGTGACAGAGCGGGTAACAGCGAAAAAACCAGTGAAGTGATCAGTGTGGCGAACATCCAATCTCAACTGGGTAGCCGCTTCAGAATCACAGGTGCAGGCAGCATGGCAGAAGCACAAGAGCTTGCTCTACTGCTACGCGCAGGTTCATTAACAGCGCCTGTTACCATCATTGAAGAGCGTACTATTGGCCCGTCTCTGGGTGCAGAAAACGTAACTAACGGCTTTGCTGCTTTGGCGCTTGGCCTTGGTCTTACTCTAACGTTTATGGCGCTATGGTATCGTCGCCTTGGTTGGGTTGCGAACGCTGCATTGGTCGTCAACATGACCACACTATTCGGTTTGATTGCGATGCTCCCGGGTGCGGTATTAACTCTGCCGGGTATTGCGGGCTTGGTACTGACCGTCGGTATGGCGGTAGACACTAACGTGCTTATCTTCGAGCGTATTCGAGACAAAATGAAAGAAGGGCGCAGCTTTGCGAGTGCCATCGACCGTGGCTTTGATAGCGCGTTCTCTTCAATTTTCGATGCCAACGTCACTACCATGATTGTTGCCGTGGCTCTGTACACCATTGGTAATGGACCGATTCAAGGGTTCGCATTGACCCTAGGTTTGGGTCTTCTAACCAGTATGTTTACAGGTATTTTTGCGTCACGCGCGATCATCAATTTGGCTTGGGGGCGTGACCAACGCCACGATGTAAGGATTTAAGCATGAGAACTTCAACAAAAGTGACTAATTCAGAACGCTATATTTCAGACAGCAATATGACTCGCCTTCGTAAGGTGATGTCTGTGATTTCTATCGTGCTGTTCATGAGCTCTGTGATGCTGGTGGCAGTAAAAGGTTTTAACTGGGGCTTAGACTTTACTGGCGGTGTGGTTGCCGAAGTTCAGCTTTCTGACCAAGTAACCAAAGATGGTTTAAAAACAAAACTTGATGCGGCTTTCCAACAAGACGTGCAAGTTGTTGGCATGGCAGAACAAGATCGCTGGACCCTGCGTTACAGCCAATTGACGGATGCACCACAGCCTAACTTAGTGGATGCTTTGTCATCGGTGAGCGACCAAGTACAAGTGCTTAACAGCAGCGTGGTTGGGCCTCAAGTCGGTCAAGACATGGTTGACCAAGGCGGCTTGGCGGTATTGGTGTGCTTCCTAATGATCATGCTGTACCTAAGTGTACGTTTTGAATGGCGCTTGGCACTGGGTGCGCTTGCCGCGATCATCTATGACGTGACGCTTATCTTGGGCCTGTTCGCTTTTACTCAGTTTGAGTTCAACCTGACTGTATTGGCTGCCGTGTTGGCGATTTTGGGTTACTCATTGAATGACTCGATCATCATTGCCGACCGTGTTCGTGAAATGCTGCGTGGTAATCCAAACGGTGACACTGATAACCTACTTAACGAATCGGTTAAAGCGACCTTCTCACGCACCATGGTGACTTCAGGTACAACGCTAATCACCGTATCAGCGCTTTGGCTACTTGGTGGTGCGGCGCTGCAAGGTTTTGCGATTGCCTTAGTCGTAGGTATTGTCAGCGGTACGTGGTCTTCAGTGTCTGTCGGTATCACACTGCCTAAGCTACTTGGCCTACAGCCTTGTCACTACAAAGTGAAAGCGCCAGTAGAAGTTGAGGGCGAGTACCCTTAGGTTATCTATTGGTTAACAGTACGACTTAGTCAGTAACGTCAATAAGCCCTTCGTTTATAACAAAACGAGGGGCTTTATTTTTTATAAGAGTCAAACAGTTACAGAAAAGAGAGCCTATTTCAAAAAACGATGGATTGAGCAGGCAAGCCCTCATGATATGAAGTATGTTTAGATGACGTTCGTAGAAATGAGGCAAGGGAATGGAATATCGACATCAATGTCATGTAGGCGACCATGGTGATGCACTGAAGCATCCAGTCTTGAGTGCACTGGTTCAGTCATTAATGCAGCAGCATTCACGCCTCAATGTTATCGACACCCACTCTGGTACAGGGTGTTATGACCTCACCACCGCACCCAGTAATCATGCCGGTGAGTTTGCTGAAGGGGTCGGGTACTTGTGGCGAAACAAGGCTTATCTTCCTCCGGCATTTGCTTCATTTATGTCGGTTCTGGAATACTACAATCCGAATCAACATATCTCTCTTTATCCGGGTTCTGCGGCCATCACCTATCAACAAGGCCGCAGCCAAGATAGCTTCTATTTTTCAGACATTCAGCAAGACGAAGCTGACCTATTACAAACTAACATTGAGAAGTTGCAACGCGATCTCGATGTCTCAAGTAAGCTCACCATTACCGCTGGCGATGGGCTCAAAGCGCTGCCTGATGATGTAGCTAAACACGATAATCATCACTTAATTGTTATCGACCCGCCCTATGAAACCGATTCTGAATACCTTGAAGTAATTGATGCCTTAGTTAAGGCGTATCAGCAGTCTGATAAGGTATCGGCCCTGATTTGGTATCCGCTTTACACGGATGATAAGAGTTCACTGATTCTGAACCACTGCGTGACAGCGGTGAAAGATGGCTTGCTACCAAGTCCGATTAAGTCGGAGCTTCGTCTTCGAGATCCCAAGGGTGATGATCGCCTGATCGGCAGTGGTTTGCTGTTGTTCAACCCACCACAAGGCATTGCGGGAACGGTCGCAGATACGCTCGATTATTTACACAGCCAACTCGCGACTAATGGTGAAGGCTATTGGCAAATGAGAAGCTTATAGATCTGATTTTTATGGGTTTTATGATGATTTTCTAGACGTCACTCACTAAGTCACTGTTATCTATGTGGTTTAAATTGACCAAACGCTAACTTTTATCGATTGATTAATTGCAGTGAATCATTTAAAAATAGAATATCAATGCGCACAAGTGCATAATGGCTCATAAGTTAAATAATTAAACTAGATTGTGGTTTACCCCCTAAACTGCATTAGGCTCGCACTAGTCATGCGAGCCTTTCTTTTGCCTGTTGGAAAACTCAAGGCATCACTATCACTTCAAGATTCACTATAAAGCTGGATAATCGATATAGCCTTTTTCGTTGCCGCCGAACAGAGTGGCGCCATCGAGTTGTGATAGTTCGCTGCCGTTTTGTAGGCGTGAAACTAGGTCTGGGTTTGCTACGAATGGGCGACCAAATGCGACGAGGTCGGCGTAGCCTTTGCTTAATACTTCCTCAGCGCGTTGTGGTGTGTAGCTGCCAGCGACGATGATGGTGTTAGAAAATAACTCTCTTAGCTCTATTCGGAAGCTTTCCGGTATCACAGGCGCGTCATCCCAATCGGCTTCTGATAGGTGTAGATAAGCGATATTACGAGCTTGCAGTTCCTTTGACGCTTCTAGAATCGTTGGCACGATGTCTGGGCAGTTCATGTCTTTGAAGGTGATGAACGGAGCCAAACGTACGCCCACTTTGTCCGCGCCAATCGCTTCAATGACTGCATCCACGACTTCAATCAAAAAGCGAAGTCGGTTCTCGCGGCTGCCGCTATAGTTGTCGGTGCGCTTGTTTGAGTTGGTTCTTAGGAACTGGTCAATCAGGTAACCATTGCCACCGTGGATTTCCACTCCGTTGAACCCTGCCTCGACCGCTTTTTTTGCTGATTCCGCAAAATCTTGAACCACACGATCAATATCGGCTTGGGTCATCTCTCTTGGTTGGATGCAATCCACCATGTTGCCGTTACCATTCTCATCAGAGATCCAAACCTGCGTTTCTATAGGTGCCAGTGCTGAAGGTGCAATCGGCAACTCGCCTTTTTGAAAGGTAGGGTGTGATACTCGGCCTACGTGCCATAGTTGGCAGAATATCGCGGCACCTTGCTCTTTTGCTGCTGTTGTTACTGATTTCCAACCTTCGATTTGCGCATCGGTATAGACGCCGGGTGTGAATGAGTAACCTTGAGAGTCATCTGAAATTTGTGTGGCTTCAGTGATGATAAGCCCTGCACTTGCTCGTTGTTGGTAATAAGTCGCCATCATGTCGTTTGGCACGTTTCCAGGTTGGCTAGTGCGAGCGCGTGTCATGGGTGCCATAACCACACGGTTTTGCAGCTCTAGGCCTTTCAGTTCTGATGTTTCGAATAACTTGTTCATGGTATTTACCTTGTGTCGGTCATGTGTTGATTGATTTAGCGTGCGGTGGTCACTATTTCGATTCCGCAGGGCTGAAGATAGAGTCGTTTTGTGGCTTTTCAGCTCGGTTGGCTTTTGCAATAAGCAACAAACCAATCACAGGGACAACAACGGCTGCGAATGGAATCATTCCTGCGCCTAGTTGGCTGTCGAGTACCATGCCGCCTAGGAAGCCACCGAAGGCATTAGCCAAGTTAAAGGCTGAGATATTCGCGGTTGCTGCTAGCTCTTGCCCTTCGCCACCGTGGTTCATTACTCGAAGCTGCATAGCAGGAACGTTGGCAAATGATGCAATACCAAAGACAAATGAAGCTGCAACGAATAGGATTTTGTTGTCGACAACAAGGCCAACCACTACTAATGAAACGATCATCGCGATAGCCCAAAACATCGATGCTTTGCCTAAATCTTTGTCAGAAGAGCGTCCGCCCAAGGTGTTACCGATGATTAAGCCGACACCAACAATCACTAAGATCCAAGTGACTGATTCTTGACCGTAACCTGTGATGTGCATGGCGATAGGCGCAAGGTAGCCGTAAAGCGTCATGAAGCCAGACCAAGCAAAAGCGGTGATCGCCAAGCTGATGAGAAGCATTGGATTTTTGAATGCCAACAGCTGAGTTTTGATGTCTTTCGCTTCGCTGTGACCTGAAGATTTTATTGACGTTAAGATTGAAATCATGGCGATGGTGCCAAGTGCAGCCACGGTAAAGAAAGTGGTGTGCCAACCGAATTGCAAGCTTACCCAAGTACCTGCGGGAACCCCAAGAACGTTAGCGAGCGTTAAGCCAGCGAACATCTGACCAACAGCACGACCAGCCATTTTCTCAGACACTAAATTGGTCGCGACAACTGCACCTATGCCATAGAAAGGACCTTGCACTAAGCCTGCAATAACGCGGCTTGCAAGTAGAAGTGGGTAGCTAGGAGCTAAGGCTGACAAGATATTGCCGATGATGAACAAAGCCATTAAGCCAATCAGTACCATCTTCTTGTTAAAACGTGCGAGGTAGATGGTTAAGATCGGGCCACCAATAACGATAGCCAATGCGTAAGCACTGATTAGGTATCCGGCTTGACCTTCGGTGATCGAAAGGGATGTGGCAATTTGTGGAAGGATGCCTGCAATAACAAACTCAGCGGTGCCGATGGCAAAAGCTGCGAGTGTCAGTATCCAAACTTGGAATGGGATCTTTTCTTTATGGATCGCTTCTGATTTCATAGTGAAGTACCTGTGTTAATTCTTGTTTGTTAGGACGTTTACATACACGCCCTAACGATTGTTCTTTGCTTCTTTGCTTCTTTGCTTCTTTGCTTCTTTGCGAAGTGTTAGCCGAGTAGAGCACCGCCATCGATGTCGATGACTGACCCCGTTACGTATGGGTTGTTGATCGCGAATAGATAGCCCATTGCGATATCTTTAGCCTCTCCGACTTTGCCTGCTGGTAGGTTGTTTTTCGCGTTGTCGTACATGGTTGAGCGAGCTGAATCGTCCATGTTTTTGTAAGCCTCGGTCATGGTAAGGCCGGGGCTGACTGCGTTGACTCGAATCGGTGATAGTTCTTTGGCAAGCACCTTAGTTACGCTCTCTAGCGCGGCATTAATCGCGGTTTTTACGTAAGTACCAGCAACCACTTTGCGTGACAGCATGCCCGTGGTTAGTGTGATTGAGCCGTTTGGAGTCATGTAACGTGCGGCGTGCTTGGCTACGTTTAAGCTTCCCCAAAACTTGGTATCAAATGCTGCTTTTGCGTCTGCGATAGCAACGTCTGTCACTTTTCCTGCGGGAGCGTATGACCCCGCGGTTATCATCAAGTGATCAAAGGCACCAATCGATTCGAAGTATTCACAAACCGATTTCTCATTGCTGATATCAACGCCGGTGTGTCGGCTGGCAATGTGTACTGTGTTGTCTTCGTTTCTCAATTGCATTGCTAATGCTTTGCCGATACCTGATGTTCCACCAATGATGACGAATGTGTGCTTTTCTTGGTTTGTAAGTTCGTTGTTCATGTTCTGAATTCCTGCGTGTTCTGCTGATGGTTGTCATTATATTTATTCGACTAAATTTGATAATTGGTTAAAATATGAAATCATTATTCGGATTAACTGAATAGCAGGAGAGGTGAATGGACAAGTTTTCAGATATGGCGATGTTCGTGAGCATTGTTAAGCATCGCGGGTTAGCTGCGGCGGGGCGAGAGTTAGGGCTTTCTCCTGCGACCATGACAGCAAGGCTTCAGGCGTTGGAAGAGCGATATGGTGTGAAACTGCTGAACCGAAGCACAAGACATGTGTCTTTAACTGACTCTGGGGAGCTGTATCACAAGGCGTGTCTGGAGATATTGGATAATGTCAGCGAGGCTGAAAACCTGATTCAAAATGGCGTCAAAGAAGTTAAAGGCCCACTAAAGATTGCGGCACCTAAAGACATCGGAAAGCAGTACATCCTTCCTATTTTGTCGGAATTTTGTCAGCAGTATCCAGACGTTATTCCCTACCTGTATTTGAACGATAACCTATCGAATATCGCCGAATCAGGCATGGACATCGTGATCCGCTACGGTGAATTGGTTGATAGTAGTTTGATCTCTAGACGCTTATCACCAAGCCGACGAGTGCTATGTGCGTCCCCAGAATATCTCGCCAAACACGGCACGCCGATCAAGCCACAAGATTTGGTTGAACATGACTGTTTGGCTATGCTGCGCAGCAATGAAGAACTTAAAACATGGCACTTTCAAGATCATGATATGAAGAAGGCTGTGACGGTTGTACCGAAGCGATTTTCAGACGATGGTGAAGTGATTCGATACTGGGCATTGCAAGGAGAAGGGATTGCGTTGAAGTCGGTACTCGATGTGCAAGATGACATCAATAACCAACGCCTTGTTACCCTGCTTAATGGCTACATGAAGAACTTTAACACCTCGACCTCTGTATCAAGCGCAGACTTGAATGTGGTGTACATCAGCAAGAAATATCAGCCGAAACGTATCCGACTCTTCTTAGATTATCTTCTTGAGAACTTTAGTGGTTTGGTCGAGAGATCAGACAAAGAGTAGACGCTTACCTACGTATGACGGATCTCTCGAACTCAGCGCCCGCTTACGGACAGAGATCATCGATCTGGTTATGATATCTGCAACATAAGGACGTGATTGGAGAGAGAAATGAAAGTCGTCGGTAACACGGTTATCCAACCTTTTCACAAAGCCACCTGCCACTGTGGTGCAGTTGAACTAGAACTCAGCCTACCCAACGGAATAGAAAAGCCGCGTCGATGTGATTGTTCTATCTGTCGTCGTAGAGGCGCGATTGTTGGCTCTGTTGCGCTTGATGGCATCAAGATCCTCAAAGGTGCAGAGCATCTCAAGCTTTATCAATTCAATACCAACACCGCGAAGCATTACTTCTGCTCAAACTGCGGTATCTATACCCATCATCAACGTCGCTCTAGCCCAAATGAATATGGGTTCAATATTGGTTGTTTAGAAGGGGTGAACCCTTTTGATATTGGAGATGTGGTGACCAATGATGGTGTCAATCATCCTGCTGATCGTTAATTTATTGAGCATTAAAAAGGGAAAGGATTATGTCTGAATATGGAGCGATCATTCGCTGGCAAAAATCAGAAGATGAAGCCTTTAGCGACAATCAATATAGCCGGGGCCATACATGGGAGTTTGATGGTGGCGTTATTGTACCTGCGTCGTCATCGCCTCATGTTGTGCCATTGCCACTCTCTGTTGAAGAGAATGTTGATCCAGAAGAAGCGTTTATTGCAGCACTTTCTAGCTGCCATATGCTGACTTTTTTGGGCATTGCTGCTAAACAAAAGTACGTAATTGAGTCTTACGTTGATGATGCGATAGGTGTACTTGAGGAAGATGAATCAGGCCGCTCATCGGTAACTAAGGTGACTCTGCGACCTGACATTGTGTTCTCAGGCACTAAGGTGCCAACCGCCAAACAACTCGACAAACTGCATCATTTTGCGCACAAAAACTGTTTTATCGCGAACTCGGTCAAGACAGAAATTGTGATAAGAACTGAGATCGTGCCAGAAATCATAGGGTAATCTTTCGTTACGCTTTGTTGTATAAGCTAGGGTGAACAATTATTTGCTGCGGTTGGTATAATACTGAGCCCAAGTGTCGAGTTTCTTATATAGGTTATGTTTAGCGTCCCTTTAAATAGTTTTGTTCATCGTGTGAGTGATAAAGGCCAAGTCATGGCTAATGCAGCTGAATGTGGATGTCAGTTGAAACGAGTTCGCCGTTCACGTAATTGGTTGCTGGTCGCTCAAGAAGATCAACTCGTTGAATTTAAAACGATGTTAACCCACGAAAAAGATGGTTGGATCGTCATTGCGATAGACAAAGTATTGCCTAAACCTGTGGTGTGTTTGGCTTCGCTGCTAGCGGCAACACCCTCGATGACGGTCGCTCAGCTGGTGATGGAGTCTGGATGTTCAATGGCAGAAGCAAGACGTGCCATTGATGAACACGAAGGACTCTAGGCGTATTCGAATAGTGTGAAAAGAGAATTGCAAGCAGCAAAAAGCCCGTAACGATATTGCGCTGGAAAACGTAATATCGTTACGGGCTTTATCATCTGTGCTGCTAAGCTATGCGGCTTATAAAGCGTGACTCGATTAAGAGTTAGCCACTTTTACACGAATCGTGTTTTTGCCAAGCTTAGTCATGTTCAGCTTGTTTAGTGCCGCTTTCGCTTCTTCGTGCTCTGGCATTTCAACAAAAGCAAAGCCTTTTGAGTCGCCAGTTTCTTGGTCTAAAACTAGGCTGCACTCTTTTACTGAACCGAACTCAGAAAATAGCACACGGATGTCTTGCTCAGAAGTAGAGCGCGATAGGTTACGAACTAGAAGTTTCATAATAAACCTTGAATATGAATTTACGCTGGGCATTGTCGCACATTTTTGTGCTCACCCTGACATAATAATTTAAGATCACGCTTGCTTGGTTTTACTACGCAGAGCCAGCGCTTTTGAGTAATCAAACGTGATTATTCGTCGTCGAACTGTTTGATCGTGAACGCGTCTTCGATTCGGTTAAGCTCTTCTTGTTCTTTTACTCGCTTCTCTTCTTGAAGAGTCGCTCTCGTTTCGTTGAAACGTTTTTTCTCGGACTTAGTCAGGAATTTTACAGCTTTTTTGTTGGTCAGTGCGTAAGCAACTACGTCTTCACCTTTTTCTCTGCGGTCGTTTACGCGTTGTGAGAAACGTTCATTGTCGCGAGCTTTACGCTCCGCTGAGGTCAACTTGCTCATGCTTTAAAGCCTTTTCAATTATTCATGGTAGGGAATCTACGCTTAGCGAAACAAATGGGGACTGCTTAGTGTGAGTCTAGCCCATTTGCGTGCTGGTGGCGCATCTTAGCACAGAGGCTTGAGCTTGCAGGTATGCAATTCGCGGGAACAAACAAAACAGCCCACAATTTTCATTGTGGGCTGCGTGCAGAAGTGGCGAAGGCCAGAATCCGAAATGACAATTATATCAAATCTTCTCTATGTATAAGATGACCTCTCCGACTTTAAAGCCGAACTTGGACATCTCAGTTTTGTTGAACAAGCGTTTGTCGTCCATCAAGAACATCCAGTCATCTAGCACCACTTCATAGGTGCTGCCGTCTACTTCAATCTCTAAGTCGTATTTCCAATATAGAGCAGAACCTTGAGTCTCCCCATAAGCGGTTCCAACGACATCGTTGGCAGTCCCAGAGTAGGTGTTTTCGCCAGTTTTCATCAGGTTCCAAACGCGGGTTGATCGCTCGCCATCAGCAAAAGAGAACCACTCTTTTATCTCTCCGTTGTCACCGTCCCAAGTCGCGACCAGTTTGGCATCGAAGCGTCGCAGTAGGTTACCAGAGCGGTCGAGCACCATGCCGTAGGCCATTAGCTTGCCATTAAAAAAGGTTTCAAGCTTTAGCTCTGGCGTAGTGTCGACATGGTCCTCTAAACTTGCAGAACCACAACCTGCCAGCCAAGTGAGTGAAAAAAGTGCCAGAGCGAATTTTATTATTGTTGTTTTTGGATTCATTTGTTTAAACCTAAAAGTTGTTTACGTAGGCCGGGTTCGGATGTGTTCTCAGATAACCAAATCGCCAGAAATGCTTCGCCAAATTGTTTGTCTTGGATTACTCCGATAGGTTGCTCATCAAAGTAGAAGCGGCTGACATTATCTTCAGCGACACGTATGGTGAGAGTGCTTCCTGCTTCTACGTTCGGCCACATCGCGTATAACGGCTTCAACCAACGCTGAATACTGTTATTTGAGTAACCAAGCTTGTTCCATTGATCTTCGGTTGCATCGACTAAGTCTTTGCTGTCGATAGCGCGGTAATACTCGAGTTTCAGTGCGCGTTCTGAGTTGGTTGGTGTGGCATAAAATTCAGCAGAGTAGAGTGTCCAAAATAGGTAACTCATTTCGCCTTGGCCACGTTTATTTAAGTCATCGACCGCAGAGGCTTTAGTGTTTCCGGAAAATAACAGCGCAGCAAAAATTAACGAGAGAGTGATAAAGCTTAGAAGTGTGTTTTTTGCTTGCTGATGAGCGCGAACAATATCGCTCTCAGGTTTGAACGTTTGTGTCGGTTTGCGTGGATAAGCCATAAGTCACCTCGATATTGCCATTTTAGGTTGTACTAAGTTGGAGTAGGCGGCCACCAGTAAGGGCAACAAAATCCCCCAACTTATTGCAAGGGCAGCAACTACCGATGCATCTGGCCAAGTAGTCAGGAGGGCGCCTGCTTTGATGCCTCCCCAATAACTACTAGTACCTGCTACGAACCCTATGACAAACAAGATCACTTTTGAGCATTTTAAAAGCCAATTTAGGCTGTGGTTAAAACTGATTAAGAACATGATCCATAGGCAAACAAGCCACACTGGAAACCACGATTGATTAGCAATTGCAGAGTCGACGGCAAACACGCCGAAGTGAAAGAAGAGGCTATCAAGTAATAGCCCTAATGGTAATAAGATGAGTATCTTAAGATCGCTACTGCGAGTCGGTGATAGGAGGAAATGAACCACTACAATCAGTGGTGTGACGAACGGGGCTTGCGCGGTAAAGAAGGCACTGCAAACCCAGGTCGCTTGAAACAGTACGAGATTAATAATCCAAAACCGTTTCATCTTTTGCTCCAAAGTAACGAGGTTTTCTTGCGACTAAATGGTGAGTACTGATCACTCGCTCTTTGAATGCACCTTCACAGTAACAGAAGTAGAAGATCCATAAGCGCTTAAACTCTTCTGAATAGCCGAGAGACTCTAGTTCTTCCCAACTATTTTCAAAGGCGATGTTCCAGTCGTTAAGCGTTCGAGCATAGTGCAGACCAATGTCGTCAATTTCTTGAACCACAAGATCTGTACTAGTCGCAAGGTGTTGGGTCATCACTGAAACCGAAGGTAAACAGCCGCCGGGGAATATGTACTTCTGAATAAAGTCAACGCCCTTACGGTATTTATCGTAACGGCTGTCAGCAATCGTAATTGCTTGAATCAGCATCTTGCCTGAGGGCTTAAGTAGCGACGAACATTTTTCAAAGAAGGTTTGTAGATATTCATGGCCGACCGCTTCTATCATCTCGATAGAGACCAACTTGTCATACTCTCCTGTAAGGTTGCGATAATCCTCTTTAAGCAGGGTGATTTTGTCGGTTAAACCAAGTGCTTTGACTCTCTGTTCTGCAAGTGCGTGTTGGGCATCTGAGATTGTGGTGGTAGTGACATGACAACCGTAGTGTTGCGCCATGAAGATGGCTAAGCCACCCCAGCCAGTGCCTATCTCAACCACGCTATCCTTCTCAGACAACTCTAATCGCTCACAAATGGTTTTCATTTTGTTCTGTTGAGCTTTGGATAGGGTTTGTGCATCTTCGCTGTAGATAGCGGCAGAGTACTGCATCGAGCTATCTAAGAAGCGCTCATACAGCTCGTTGCCAATATCGTAGTGGGCGAGAATGTTGCGCTTGGAGCCTTGTTCGGTGTTGGCATTCTTACGACGCAGCAAGAGGTTTTTGATGCGAGAAATCCACTGTGTCTTGTCATCAAGTTCATCCAATTGGGCTTGGTTACGAGCCATGATTTGAATCACACGCGTCAGATTTGGACTGGTCCATTTGCCATCGATATAGGCTTCAGATGCCCCAATGCTGCCGTTGATAACGACATCTCTAAAAAAGGTCGCATCATGAATCACGATTCGACCTTTCAGTTCGGCTTCTCGATCACCAAATACTGAATGCTGGTCGCGCTCAATGATCTCAAGCGTCGCGAATTGTAGGCTTTCTAAAACCTTGAAAATTAAAGCTCGATATTTACAGTTGCTTGAAACAGCAACGGCTTTAGCTTGTTGTTCAATATTGTTGTTTTGTTTGGCAAGCTGTTCCATGTAAACCTCGCTGATAACTCATTCTAATATTTTGTGCCAACTAAGCTGAGTTTTGCTCCTTGATTGGAGCGAACCTAAGCTAGAATTGATTTCTGTTTTAAGCGCTTAAGATGTTGAGTCTGGATGCGCCACAAACGGTACTTTTTTCAGGAATAATTTGAGAGCCTGATAATAAATTCCCATCACGACTTTTATGGTCATAGCCGGAATCTTGAATACCGTTCGTCTAATGTTTGTCTTGGTTACTGACTGTTTGGTCAGGGCCAGTGTCGCATCGAAAAGCTTGTTGTCTCGGCGGCTTTCGATGTGAACTAACGTGCGTTTCGCTGGTGGCTTAATCTTCCAAAAATAAGTCATGTTCAAATCCATGAACGGCGAAACGTGAAACTCTTTTTTTACCTTCAACTCTTGGTGCATGTCGATCAGATAGTAGTGTCTTTCTCGCCAAGGCGTGTTACTCACTTCTGCCAACATGTATTTACAATCTCCAGTTTCGTCATAGCAGAAGAAACAGTTGATTGGGCTGAAATAGATGCCTAAACAACGGCACTGAGCCAGCATCGTCACACGGTTTGAATCAGACCAAACCCCACCAAGTTGTTGCACTTTGGAAGCTATACGTTGCTTAAGTGATTTTGGTTCATACGTAGTGACATTTTCTTTTTTTTCAGCGAGATAATCCGATTCTACAAAGCGAATCGGGTTATACCATCGAGTGCCGAACAGCGCACTGCGCGATGTGGTTTGGGGCAGTTCGTCAAGATCGAGCCCCATCATATACAGCTGATAGCTGAACTCATGTGTGATGTTGCCAAAGCGACGATGTCTGACGTTACCCCAATAGATACCGCTAAGTTCTTCACTTTTTTCGGATGCGATCCCCATCTCGGGTGTCAAGGTTTGGCTGCTCATTGCGCTGAACTCGTACTCAAATCCAAACCGAAGCGTTTGGTCACATCGAGTGCACTGTGGACACCGTCTTCATGGAACCCGTTATACCAATAAGCACCAGCAAAGTGAGTCTGGTTTTTGCCACAAATCTGCTCTCGTTTGTGCTGAGCTTCGACCGTGTTCGAATTAAGTACCGGGTGATGATAAACAAAGCTGCGAATGATTTTCTCTGGGTTGATGCTTTCGCTTTGATTCAAGGTGACACAGAAGGTGTCTTGGCTTTCGATGCCTTGCAGGATGTTCATGTTGTAAGTCACACAGGCTGGTCGTTTACTGTCGCCATCTAACATGTAGTTCCAACTTGCCCAAGCCAGCTTTCTGTCTGGTAATAAGCGTGTATCGGTGTGCAGAACCACTTCATTGCGGCTGTAAGGGATCTCGCCCAGTACCTGTTGCTCTTGTTCTGTCGCATCACCAAGCAGACGTAAGGCTTGGTCTGAGTGACAGGCAAAGATTACTTCGTCGAAGTTTTGCGTGCTGCCATCTTCAAATTCAACAGTGACGCCCGGTTCTTGGCGAGTGACTTGTTTAATCGATGTATTCAGTGCAACAGGCTTACTCAAGCGTGAAAGGATAATTTCAACGTAAGAGCGTGAACCTTTTGGAATCACATACCACTGAGGGCGGTTCGCGATATCGAGCAATCCGTGGTTGTAGAAAAACTGAACAAAGAATTTCAGCTCAAACTCTTCCATTTCCTCTAAGCTTGTCGACCAAATAGCCGCGCCCATCGGCAGAATGTAGTGCTGACTGAAAAAATCTGAAAATTGATTATCGCGTAGGAAACTGCCAAGGGTAACGTCTGGTGTGAATTCATTACTTTCAAACTGAGCCTTACACAGTTTGTTGAACTTGAGAATGTCAGACACTAAAGACCAGAACTGAGGTTTGAAGATGTTACTCCTTTGTGCGAATAACGAGTTAATGCTATGGCCGTTGTACTCAAACTTAGTAGTGGTGTTGTGGACGCTGAAGCTCATCTCTGTAGGTTGCCTTTCGACACCGAGTTGTTCCAGGAGCTGATTGAAATTCGGGTAGGTTCGATCGTTGAATACGATGAAACCTGTATCTATCGAAAACGCCGAGCCTTGATGTTCAATATCAACGGTCGCGGTGTGACCCCCAACATAATCGTTCTTTTCGAATACCGTTACGTCGTGGTGCTTATCTAATATGTGCGCGCAAGTGAGTCCAGAGATGCCTGAACCAATAATGGCGATTTTCTTCATTGTTATACCATCCTTGAAGCGAGTTTTTGCCAAACTGGAGTTGGAAGCATTCTTAGTAGCTTCATCAACATGATGAATCGTCTTGGGAAATCGATTTCACTCTTTCCTTGAGCGATACCATTTACGATTCTTTGAGTTGCGGCCTCACTACTAATAATCATAGGCATAGCGAACGTATTTCGCTCGGTTAATGGCGTTTCAACAAAGCCAGGGTGCACAATTGAGACATGAATGTTGTGCGTTGCCAGATCAACCGAAAGTGTTCTGCCTAAGTAGGTGAGGGCTGCCTTTGAAGCGCCATAAGCCTCGGCTCTAGGTAAAGGTAAAAAGCTGGCGCTGGAGCTGACTATAACCAAACGGCCGCCGGGCTTGATGTTTTTTAACCAGGCTTTAAGGGCGTAGCCAATTGAAATTAGGTTTATGTTGATGACGCGCTCGAAAAGTTCGGCATCAAAATTCAATGGGTCGTCGATGTATTCACAATCACCCGCATTTAGAATCAGCAGATCGAGCGGCTTGTCTTGGTCGAGTTCTGGGAAGTTGTGGTAATCGGTCAGATCGAAACAGAGCGGTGAAATGGATGAATGTGCGATGTCTGTATCGTGAGAATCAACTAAGGCCTGCAGTTTGTCTGGGTTGCGGCCACAAGCAATCACCTGATGCCCTTGCTGAGCGTAATCTTTAGCGAGGGATTGGCCGATACCTGAGGTCGCGCCTGTAATCATAATACGCATTATCGGCTCGCTCTCTTTTTGATGGATTTAATCGCGCAACCCAGTACTGGAATGTGTTCATACAACATAGAACCGACGTCGAGGTAGTCTCTGTGGTAAATCACCTGACCGTCGAACATCTTGAGGTGGCTGTGTCCTTGTACTTCGATCGGCTTTTGCCCATTTAGTTGCTTGTGAGCAAATTGCATCGTCCAGTAAACCGAAGCTTCATCGTTCACTTCGAAAGTGTGTTCAATGTGGAAGTAACAGCTCGTCACTTGGGTGTAGAGGTTCTCGAAGTAGTGAGTAAGCGCAGAAATACCGCTGACATGGTGCAGCGGATCTTGGAATTCAATATCAGGGTGATAAACCGTCTTCAGCACGTCGAAATTGTCTGTTCCGAGTTCTCGATACATGTTGAGAAAGTTATCAAGCCATAGAGAGTTATCCATAATATTCACTCTAATTATTTGAAGAAGGCTAAGGCTCTCAATCGTGCTTGTTTGTGCTCAACGATGGGTTGCCAGTATTCGCTGTCTATCCCGTTTTTAGCGATAAAGTCATGTGGAAAATGTACATGCTTATCAGGGATGTTTTGCAGCTCTGGTATGTACTTACGAATAAAAATTCCTTTTGGATCAAACTTTTCACTCTGGGTGATTGGATTGAAAATTCGAAAGTAAGGTTGAGCATCGCAGCCAGTACTTGAAGCCCACTGCCAGCCACCGTTGTTGGCGCTAAAGTCACCGTCGATAAGGTGCGACATAAAGAAACGCTCGCCCCAGCGCCAGTCAATAAGCAGGTGCTTGGTTAGGAAGCTTGCCACCACCATTCTTAGCCTGTTGTGCATCCAGCCCGTTTCAACCAGTTGACGCATGGCTGCATCAACCAATGGATATCCGGTTTTTCCTTCGCACCATGCTTTGAAGCTAGGGTGATCTTGATACCAGTCTAATCCATTGTATTTTTGCTGAAAGTTCGCTCCTTTAACCAGTTTAGGATGGTGGAACATCAAATGCTTATAAAAATCACGCCAAATCAATTCATTAAGCCAAGAAAAGGCCGGCAGCTGAGTATCAAACAACAAATCGGGTTGTTGCTGAATCAATTGAATCGCTAACCAACGTGGGCTCACGGCGCCTATCGCTAAATAAGGCGATAGCCCTGATGTTCCTTTAACTGAGGGAATGTCTCTCAGGCGCGCGTAGTCGTTGACTTTATTGCCTAAGAAATTGGGGATCACGCTGCCCAATACATCTTGGCTTAATGGCCAGCGGCTTGAATCAACACGCGGAAAGTCAAAATCATAGTCAGCGGAGATTCTTGAAGCTTTTAAGTCGTCAGGAAGTTGTGATTGTGGACGCTGTGTTTGTTGAAGCTTAGCGGGCACGATAGGAGCCGGGCTACAGATGATACCTTTCACCTGAACTTCTTTTAACCAAGCGTTCTTAAATGGCGTAAAGACTTTGAACATCTCGCCTTGTTTGTTAAGAACGCTACCTAATGGCAGCATAACGTCACAAGAGCTGATCTGAAGGTTTACCCCATTTGATATCAGTTGCTGGTCACGGGTTTGTTCATCTACCTCAGGTTCTGAATTTGCGTATACGCACTTAGCATCAAGTTGTTCGTATAATTCGATGAGCTGTCGGGCTTGGTCATCAAAATCGCTGGCTTTGAGATGCAGCAATGAAATCCCAAACTCAGCGAGTTGGGATTCGAGCTGTTTTAGGTGACGATAAATGAAATCGGCTTTGATGGGGGCAAGGTGGTGTTGCTGCCATTGCTGTGGTGTTGAAATAAAAACGGCGATAGACACGCCGTTTTCAACTGCCGCGACGAGCGCTGGGTTATCGTGAATCCGCAGGTCTCGTCGTATCCATAGAATGTTGCTCAATATCCGTATCTCAGTTTGAGTTCTTGTGGGTGAGGGTTTAGGTAAACCTGTGACTCTAAGTACTCGTTTGGGTACTCCATTAGGTAGTGGTTGATCAGTGTCAACGGCACTAGTAACGGAATTACGCCCTCTCTGAATGATGCGATCTGGTTGGTCAGCTCTTGTTTGTGAGCGCTACTCAGTTGTTTTTTAAAGTAACCCTGCAAATGATGCAGCGTATTGGCGTGGCTGCCTCGATTCGCGTGATGAGATAACGCCTTCATCAAGCCCTCGATATATTGAGCCGCCAATTCGTCGATGTCTAACTCATTACCCGCTAACAGTTTGCCTAAACTTTTGTATCCCTCAACGTGGTGACACATGACTAAATACTTGTGGGCGCTGTGGAACTGAATCAGCTTGTGTTTGGTCACACCTTCATCCACAAGGTCGAGCCATTTTTGGTAAGTGAATACTCGAGTCATGAAGTTCTCGCGCAAAATAGGGTCGTTAAGTCGCCCGTTTTCTTCAACAGGAAGTAACGGGTTAGCGTCCATGATCTGCTTAGTAAACATGCCAATACCAGTCGACTCAGAACCACGACCGTGGTGGTGGTACACTTTCACTCGCTCCATACCGCAAGTTGGGCTCTTTTGGCAAACAATGAATCCAGCAATGTGCTGATTGTTCTTCGAGTAGTTTTGACCGAACTCGATTAACTCATTGGTCACATCACCAGAACCGTCTGGACGGGAGACGTGAATGATATCGTCTAACATCCGAGTCTGGCGAATAGTTGGGCGAGGCGTTGGCAGACCAACGCCCATCTCTGGACAAACGGGTTCCAGCTCAACGTAGTCTGCTAGGTCGTCTGTGCAGAAGCGAGAACGTTTATGGCCAGTATCGAACCGAACTTTATGACCGGCGACACATGCACTAATGCCTATTTTTATTTTCTTATCCATTGGTCAATTCCTTACGCTCATTGCTCATTATTGTTTTTATATTATGTGGCTTGTTGCTTATTCCAGTTTACTTTAGTCCGGTTGTTACCTTTCCACCTAGCCAACGCTGTGCATCTTGTGATCTACCCGGTAAATCCTTCTTAACTAGTAAATGTATTTACCTAGTGGGTTGAACAGTTGGCTGACACCTTTAGTGAAGTACAAGGCATCACTTGAAACGGTCAAGCACACACAACCCTCTTTGGTCGCAGGTTGATGAGTGTGACTGCCATCTAGCCAGATGAAGTCGCCTTTGTTGTAGACGCCCATTTCGTCTTCGAAACTGCCTTCTAAAAGAAGTGTAATTTCGAAACCTTTGTGGGTGTGGCAAGGCACTTGTCCGTTTTTATCGATATGCAGCAAACTTGTGTGATGTGCTTCGTCATCGAAATCGAGTCTTGCGCGTGAAATTTTGCCTAGGTTCATCCAATCTTTTCTCGCCACCGAGTTCAGAGCGCGAGGAATAGTGAATGTGGTATCTGCAACGGTAACTTGCTCTACCTTTGGCTCAACTTCCACTGACTGAGATAAATCAGCAGTAATCTGCTCAATTGCATCAAAGTCGAAATCCATGTCGTCCATTGAAAAGCCGCCTGACTCTTCGTTCGTGAACGCAGGTTCTTTATCAAAGGCATTGTTCGCCGCCTCAGCGGTAAGCTGCTTAACCTGCTGTTGGCAATGTTCACACAGTTCTACGTGACTAGAAACAATCAATGAAACAGAGTCTGCAAGCGTGCCATCGACAAAATCTTTCAAAATTTCAGCATTTGGGTGATGTTTAATCATGGCTTTGTTCCCCCATGTGAACCTTAAGTTTGGCTAAAGCGAGTCTTAGACGTGATTTCACGGTTCCAAGTGGGACGCCAAGTTGCTGTGCAAGCTGTTCTTGAGAGAGCTCTTGAAAGTAAACACCTTTCACAATGGTTTTCTGAGCCAGAGGCAGCTTCTCTATTTGTGTCATTACGTGTCGACTCATCAAATGATCGCCAAACGGTAATTCATCACTTTGAGATTCCGCAACCATCGCGTCAATAGGCCAGATGTCGTCTGCGATTGTCTGTTCCGCTTTGGCTTTTACTTTGCGTAACATATCAAACGCAGCATTTCGCATGACGGTGTAGACCCAAGTCGTCGCAGCGCCCTTATCTTCATTGTAAAGGTGGGCTTTCTTCCAAACGTTAGTCATGGTGTCTTGAACCAGCTCGTTCGCAGCAGCTTCACCGCCTAACTTGCTGATTCCGAAACGCTTTATCTTGGGAGCAAAGAACTTGAACAAATAGGTAAATGCCTGCTTGTCTCGGACTGTACCAACTAATATCAACCAGCTTGAAAGCTCTGTTGGAACCTTGGATTCGGTCGTTGTTTTTTTGTCTGGGATAATGACATGCTCCTTGCCTTTCCCTGAACTTCTACTTTCGACTTGCATAGTAAATAACCATCATGCGAATTTGAGTGGCACTACGTGAAAGTTGAAGGCCGGGATCACTTTAATTTAAATTATTTTCCACTATACAAAATTATAGTGAAGAAAAGTGCTTATTGCCCCGTAATGATTTGATTCAAAAAAGGAACTAAAGAAGGAAAGCTAGCGGGCTCGGTGAACTCTGTTTTCTTTTCCAAAGGGATAGGCATCATTTCGAGTAGTCGCGCGCAAATCCATTGCGGGCTTTCGAAATCAGGAGTGGGGTAAAGGGTTCTTATCGAATCGTGGTCGCGAAACAGCTGAACCAAAAACGCTGTAAACACGTTAGGCACGTCGTAATCGTGAACCGGCCAATGGGGCAGTGGTCTGAATTTGCTTTTGATCAAGCCAGCAGTGTCTCTGTGAGAGGAGTGAAGCTGCACTAGCTGCTGGCCTTCCACATCGATTTCCAATATCTGATCATCAGCCATATTAAAGTCTACGATGGATACTTTTGTTCCCCAAGAGCTAAGGCGATCAGCGTTTACGTTGTCTTGAGTAGCAATGATAAAGCCATCGCCCTGCGCTGCGTGTGCGACCATCGCAAGGTATTTGGGCTCGAAAATGCGTAGCCTTTGACGACCTCTTGGTAACAGGAAGATGGGGAGCGGAAACACAGCGACTTCTAGCGAAGACTCTGCGGGTGTTTCTGGTTCGGCGTCTGTCCGTGTGGCCTTACTAGGTGAATTCGGCACATAGTACTCCTTAATTCAAATGTGATTTCAGAAGATATACGCCGGGATAGCGGTGTTCGATCAATTCGCTTCGACTTATGTTTGCAAAGGGATAAGTATTTTGTTGCACCTGTTCATAAATTCATTGTTTTTACCTTTTCTCACACGTGTCATTAGGTAGTATATGTACAAATAGTAAGCGAATGGGTGGTCGCTAGACGATGCTTCTATCTAACGTTCCTCTATACCTAACATCACATCAAAGGAATGGTCATGATTGTTATTTATGGTATCAAAGAGTGCTTAAATCCAATTAAGTTGCAACTATCAAACGTGTTGCAGCAGTGTTTAAACAGTGAAATGGGTTTACCTGATGACAAGCGCGCACATCGGTTTGTGCCATTGGAACGGGATGACTTCTTTTACCCGGAAGGAAGAACAGAAGCCTATACCGTCATTGAAATCAATATGATGGAAGGTCGAGCGGTGAACACCAAGAAACGCCTAATCAAGAAGATATTTTCTGAAATAGAAAAGCAGTTGGCTATCTCTCCGATTGATATTGAAATCACCATCAAAGAACAGCCATCGCACTGCTGGGGATTTCGAGGTATGACAGGCGATGAAGCTCAAGATCTTAAATATAAAGTGAAGGTCTAGGGCTTAAACTCTTAACTCTTAACTCTTAACACATAAGACTTAAGCCAACCTATCGAGTGGCGGCTTTGGAGTTTGATGCCAAAGCCGTTTTATCTCGTTCTTGACACACCTTTAAGTATCGTCACTCTCTTTTAAATACTGATGCCAATTTTCATTGATCACATCAAAATGCTCCACACAGAACTCTTTCCGATCTTTCAAATAGTCATTTTCCACTTCATCGAGCAAGTTCTTATAGGCATCAGGGTCGCTGCCATACACCAAGCATAAAGTAGAGAAGTAACGCTGCAGCTCGAAACTGTGCTCGTCGATGTATTCCCCTAAGTCGTAATATTCTGGGCGGTCTTCTGATTCGAAAGCGAACATGTCTGCTGCGCTGATCGCGGCATCGGCGCCATGTTCCACATAGTTAAGTAATAGGATGGTCGCTAGGTTGTCGACCGCATCTTCCTCTTTGCCCAAGATGGCAATCTTTTGGTCTTCAATATAAGCATGCCCTGCTTCGTGCAGCAGAGTGTGCAGTAAGGTATCGATAGCGCCAGTTTGCGCAGATTTCCCATACTCTTTTTCGTATTGGTTCTTCTCAAAGTAGTTAAGTGATTCAGCGTAAAAGCGGTAAGGGATCAGCACTTGATGGGTTTGTGGGTCGTAGAGCGGCCCGTCTTCTCCGCCATATTGAATGGTTAATGGCTTCTCAAACATGAAGAGTTGGTTTGATAGGTCGACCACTGTGTCATTAACGCCACTGATTTGAATCTCGCGTTTGAGTTGCTCTTCTTCGGCATTTTTCGGCGCAGAGTACTCGACGATTAGGTTATTTTGGGGTGTTTGTTCACTAGATGCATAAGTTGCGGCAAACATTGAAATCAGGGCTAGGCTGTAGGTCAATGTTCTTTTCAATAATGTCATCGGTTATCCTTGTGATTACGTTGCGAATCAGAGTCGTTGCAGGGGTGGATACCCCAAGCTGTGTACCCTGAGTTAGTTACTGCGTTAGAGTATAAGTTTAGACGGAATTTTGATGTATCGAGGACTGCAATTTTTGAGGTAGACGCTATCCTATCAATGAATAATCCGCTCAGAGGCTCGCCACAAAGAATAGGTAGCCTGAATGAACGGTATCGATGTGATTCGTTTCTGTTGGTAATTAACAGATAAATTTCGGTTCAAGTGAACCCTTGTGCTATACTCCGCGCCCCAATCCGAATTGGCTTGTTAAATCTTAGGAAATTATTATGAGTGTTAAAAACGAACTTCAACAAATTAACAACCGTCTAGACAAGTGTCGCCACAAGTTAGATGCTGCTAAAACTCGTAATGATCGTCCTGTTGTTCGTCAATTCGAGGAAGAGATTAAGAAGCTAACTAAGAAAATTGCCCAGCTTAAACACAAAGAAAGCTACGATGTGAACCAAGAGCGTAAGTCTTTGGTTGATATGCCATTTAGCCGTGAGATTACAAAAGCTGAGCAAGCGGATATGGGTAAACTTAAAAAGTCTGTTAAAGGACTCGTAATTGTTCACCCAATGACGAAGATCGGTAAAGAGCTTCGCATTGAGGTTATGACTGGTTACGCACCGAAAAAATTCTAATTACCAGCGATGGTAATGAAAGAGGAGCTAGTAATAGCTCCTTTTTGCTTTTTTAGGTCTTAAAAAAGCAGAGTCAGCGGCAAAATTACTCACGCCGCTTTTAACTTTTTGGAGGTGATTGTTGTCACAAATCCTTTTATCTCCTATAAAAGTTAACGAGCTACTAACATGGCACTAAGTGTTCGCAGTAATGTGTTCGCTTCTCGAATCTACAATTTCTCTCCAGTTTGCATAAATATAGGTAGAGCAGCACAGATAATTACAGATAAAACTAGACTCATTAAGGAAGATGAGAACGTAAAAAAATAGAGGTTATATGAATCAATTAATTTCAATTGGACCACTAGAATCCTTCCTAATCGCGATTAGTGTTTTGTTTCTAGGTCATTTCGTCAATGCAAAGCTTCCTGTTCTCAAAAAGTACAACATTCCAGAGCCCATTGTCGGCGGCTTGATTGTCGCTTTTGCTATTACAGCCCTGCACTTTAACGGCCTTGATCTAGAGTTTTCTTTGCCCTTGCAGAACACCTTTATGTTGATGTTCTTTGCAACGGTCGGCCTTGCGGCTAACTACACACAGCTGATGAAAGGTGGTGCTAAAGTATTCCTATTCTTAGGGGTAGCGTCGGTCTATATCATTATCCAAAACGGTGTAGGCGTAACCTTAGCAACGGCACTAGGCCTTGAACCCTTGATGGGTTTGATTGCTGGCTCTATCACGCTTTCGGGTGGCCACGGTACAGGCGCGGCTTGGTCGCAAACTTTTGCAGACACGTTTGGCATTGCAAATACGCTAGAAATCGCAATGGCTTCAGCGACCTTTGGTTTGATCATCGGTGGTATTATTGGTAGCCCAGTGGCGCAAAAGCTGATTGATAAAAACCAGCTTGAATCTGAGTACGGTACTGGCACGCAAACGCACGAACGCTTCCCTGAACTTGTTACTTACAACGAGTATGAAGAAGACAAAGTGACGGCGAAGAAGGTGATTGAAGTGTTGTTCATCCTTCTTATCTGTATCACAGGTGCGAAGTACCTAGAGCAGTGGGTGGCGACTTTTGAAATTTCTTGGTTGATGATTCCAGACTTTGTTTACGCGTTGTTTATCGGTGTGTTCATCACTAACGTGTTTGAAGTGACTAAACTGCATAAGACTGACAGCGAAACGGTCGATATTCTTGGTACGGTGTCATTGTCCCTGTTCCTAGCCATGGCGCTAATGAGCCTTAAGCTTTGGAACATCTTTGACCTTGCGATTCCGTTCTTGGCTATCCTTGCGGTTCAGGCGGTGGTGTTAGGTATCTTCTCTTACTTTGTGACGTTCAAAGTAATGGGTTCTAACTACGACGCAGCGGTTATGGCGGGTGGTCACTGTGGTTTTGGTCTAGGTGCGACACCGACAGCGGTAATGAACATGGGGTCTTTGGTGAATAGATTCGGTCCGTCGCCCCAAGCCTTCATGGTTGTCCCAATTGTTGGTGCCTTCTTTATCGATATCGTTAACCTGATTATTCTTCAAGGTTACATCTCGTTTATCGGTTAAAGTTCGCCTTTGTTTAAGTGCGGTAAGCTCATCGCACTAAGATGAATACAAGAAAGCCAGTCTGTTGACTGGCTTTTTTATTGCTTGCTTATACTAGAGTTGCTCTAGTATAAGCCTCAAATTTTCCCGAATTTGATGTGCATTTTTGTGTTGAATACAGTCGACCTATATAATGCGTCGACTGCTTTTACAGCTTTGTGCTTATGATGGTGAAATTGTCTGCAACTCCTTTAGTAGGGGAAATGCGGTTTTGATGTGCTCTCCCGTGACAATGAATCCAACCAACTGATTATCTTCATTGAAGCCCTTAGCGACAATACCTTTCGGGTCAAAGCGAGTTTCCCAGCTTTGAGCGGTTTGCAGATCGCGGCCTGCAAGCTGAATGGGGTAGCTTGGGGTCTTCACCTTGGTGATGATATGAGGCAACTTGAGTTTTATGTCAGCTGTCGCAGGTACTTCATCACTCGCAATGAGCTGCTTTGCCAACACGTTAGCAGACAAAATCGCGGGTTGTAGATAAGCCATTACGCGCCCTTCAACCTCGGCACAATCTCCAATCGCATACACATTGTTAGCGCTGGTTTTTAAGGTGTTATCAACCACAATTCCTCTGTTTGCCTCTATTCCCGCTTGCGCGGCTAAAGCCGTATTTGGCCTTAATCCTGCTGCGGCAATCACGATATCTGCTCGTATTAATCGAGAAGTGGTAGTTTGTAGCCTGACTCCATCGTGAAGGTAAGTTGCTCGACAAATCACAGAGTCGGTTTCGACGGTAACCCCTGCTTTTGTCAGCTCCCCTTCTAACTCAAGTGAAACGAAAGGCGGCACTAAGTTATTCAATAGATAACTTGCGGGTTCGATAATCGTGACATCTTTGCCCGCAGTTTGAAGATCGAATGCGAGCTCGACCCCAATCAAGCCTCCCCCAATCACAGTGATGCGTTGGGCGTCATCGATCTGAGCTTTGTGTTTCTCGAACTCTTCCAAGCTATTTAACGTAATGGTCTCGCTGCGTTTAAGCCCTTCTGCTGGTGGTATGAAAGGTGTCGCTCCCGTTGCTAATACCAACTTCGAATAGTGGATGATTTGCCCATCAACATGAACACACTGCTGCTTGGTATCGATTTCACTAACTAAAGCCTTGGTTTTGATGACCACGTTGTACTGCTCAGCCAATTGCTGAGCGTTATTAACGGTTAACGCCTGTGGTGTTTGAGCCTGGCTGAATGCGTGTGAGATATTCGGCTTACTGTACTCAACCCCTGCATCTGCCGTGATCATGGTAATCGCGACATCTTGGTCAATTTTACGTACCATCTTTATGGTTTGTAGGGCGGCGAAACCACCACCCACAATCACAATGTTCGACATGTTACTTCTCCACAAACACTTCTTTGCCTAAATGACATTCGGGGCAAAGGAAATCATCTGGCACTTGTGCCCATGGTGTTCCTGGTTCAACGCCTTGGTAGGGTTCACCCAGTTGTGGATCGTACACCCATTCACACACAGTACAGCGCCAGCAAGTGCAGTCTGCGCTATGGTTTGGCTTGTCTTGAGCCTGCTCGGTTTGCTGGTTGTCTGTGTCAGCGAGCGCGACCGGAGTACTCGTTGGTACAGGTGTGGTTTCAAGCGGCTTAACACTGCGTTCAACTTTCTTAGGCTCACTAACCTCGTTCGCATCGGTGCGCCAAACCTCGGCCAGTGTCATCCCGTAATCAATACATTGGCGAAGTGCGTCGGTATCCGGTTTCCAGTGAATATGCTGAGGTGCGCTCACTTCGAAGTTGGCTTCACGTAAGCGAGCATCGATGCGTTTTACTGCGCCGCCAGTCCAACCTGAAGAACCAAATGCTGCGGCTCTTTTTTCTGCAAAGCGCAGGCCGTGTATTTCTTCAAGTAGCGCGGCGATTTGCGGCATCATCACGTTGTTCATGGTCGATGAGCCAACAAGCACACCCTTTGAACGGAAGATATTGGCAAGGATGTCATTCTTGTCGTGCTTAGAAATATTGAAGACCTTGATTGCTGTTTCTGGGCTTCCTTTACGGATACCCTTTGCGATCGCGTCAGCCATCATGCGGGTGTTGTTGGACATGGTGTCGTAGACAATCGTGATGCGATCTTCTTTGTAGGCTTTCGACCACTCGTAATATTGCTCAACGATTTGAGTCGCATTATCGCGCCAAATACAGCCGTGAGAAGTAGCAATGACATCGATCGGTACGCCTAAGCTCAGCACTTCTTCAATCTTTGCTTTAACCAGCGGCGCAAACGGCGTCAGGATGTTCGAGAAGTAACGCAGACATTGTTCATGCAGTTCGACTTGGTCTAGCTGGTCATTGAATAGGTTTTCGTCGCAGTAGTGTTGGCCGAAAGCGTCGTTACTAAACAGGATTTCATCACCGGTTAAGTAAGTCGCCATTGAGTCTGGCCAGTGCAGCATTTTCATCTCAACGAAGATAAGTTGCTTGCCGTTACCGACATCAAGAGTGTCACCAGTTTTGACGGTTCTGAAGTTCCAGTCTGGTTGGTGGTGGTGACCAACAATGGAGTTTACACCCGCTTCAGTACAATAAACCGGCGTGTTCGGGATTTTAGCAAGCAGCGCAGAGAGCGCGCCTGAGTGGTCTTCTTCAGCGTGCTGACAAATGATGTAGTCGATCTCGTTGATATCGATTTCCATCTCTAGGTTTGCAAGGAATTGCTCAGTAAAGCGATGATCGACAGTATCGACAAGCACTGTCTTCTCTTCACGGATCAGGTACGAGTTATAACTCGTACCTTTGTTCATGTGGTATTCCTTACCGTGGAAGTGCTCGGTTTCCCAATCGTGGACGCCGACCCAGTGAACATTTGATTTAACGTGAATAGTCATAATGATAGTACCTTATTGAAATATCTAAGGCTCTCATTGCACTAGTTGTGCCATGTTTCTAAATTATTGTTTTGGCTATTTTTTTTGATTTTTGAGCTCTTATTTGTGTCTTTATGACTTTTTAGTTTTTGTAATCATATTGATTTTAACGTGTCTTTATGACTTGCTGGTGGGTAGTGGCTTGGATAAATAACAGATATAAAAAAGGCCAGATGAGAGTCTGGCCAAATAAAGCAGTGCGATTTGTTTGTTTCAGCTATTACAGCGTTGTGCCTATTATAGCGCGGTAACTGTTATAGCGTGGTAACGACTTCATCAAGAGCTAGACGCGCTTTTGGTTTACCGTGGTTGTAGTCTTCGCCGTCTTTGTGGTAGCCGATAGCCAGTGCAACATCAACAACGTGGCCTTCTAGTTCGTCAGAAAACTCTTCGCCGATCATAGCTGCGTCTACACCTTCCATCGGTGTTGAAGCGATGCCAAGACGAGCTAGCGTGTGCAGTATGTTACCTAGTGCGATGTACACTTGAGACTTAGTCCAGCTTCCGTTGAAACCAGTCTCGTCTGTGTTCATTTCTGCAAATGCGTAAGCACCTAAGAATTGCTCGTACATTTCAGCTGGTAGGTGACCAGAGCTTACTTCTGTATCTGCACGCTTCGCGAATTTCTCTTTAGTGTACTTAGGATCGTGAGCAAACAGGATCGTGTGTGACGCTTCTTTCGCATGTGGTTGGTTAAACTGGAACATGTTTTCGAAAGTATTGTGGAAGCGTTGTTTTGCTGCGTCACTCTCAATGATGATGAATTTCCAAGGCTGAGAGTTGATAGAAGAAGCTGACAAGCGAAGTGCTTCTTTGATTACTTCCATGTCTTCCGCAGAGATGCGTTTTTCTGCATCGTATTTTTTAGCTGTGTAACGAGTGTTTAGATCAGTAATGATTGGATGAGTCATGTTGAATCCTAATATCTATCAATAATAAATGTTGTAGGGTTTTATGTTCAGTCACGTCAACAATAAACGGATAACCAATTTAAACGAATCTCAATAGATTGAACGTCTAAATAGTTATCGAACATGCCCCAATAAATCGAGTATCTGCGGTAGCTCAAGTCGATGGGTGTAAGATAATAGAAGAATGACTCGGGAAAAATAGCGAACATATCAAATCACTATGGATAATAATGTCCACAATGATTCGATAAGTGTGATCTTAATTGCGGTGGAATCTCAAGATTCAGTAGCTTAGTACGCCTTGATACCATATTGGCGCAATAATGGCGGAAGTACGCTGTCTAGGTTGGGGATATCTTCTGGCGTGATTTCGATTAAACCAAAACCATGCTCTTCATAGATTTTTCTCGTAGCTTCACGTTTATCTTCGGCGATTGGCGCAGAATCGGTTCCCCAGAACTGGATGTACACTTTGCCACTTGGTAGATAAAAATCGCTGATCACTTCTTTTGATATTGGCAGCGGACGCTCGTACGCATGAACCACTCCTGCCATATAAAGCCAGTTATCGATGATCAGCTCTCCCTTTGAACGTACATAATGCCCATCCAAGCTTCGGTGCTTCGCCTCAAATTTCTGACGAAAACTGGAGAATGACACATCGGTCGAGTGGCTTTCAGCATCATGCCCCAGGAATTCAACGACAGACTGCTTTAAACGTTTATTGCGAACCAGTGAGTCGTGCCATACCACGAATAAATTTTGAGTCGCTTTATCTTCTCTTTGTTCACCACCGGCTTTTAAGCCTGTAGAGGTGACATGCCAACCGTCTTCTTCTTTCTTTATCCACCCAAGTTCATTGAGCAATAAGTTGATCTTCTTGGCGCTGAGATCAAAGGCGTGACCTAATTGCGTCGCGGTTAATGTTTTGCCAGAGAATGACTCTAAGTCGATAAGCAGTTTCTCTGGCCACACAATAAAGACACCAAATTTTTTGTGTTCTACATACTCCCCCCCAAAGCTTTCTCCTCGCTCGGTCAGCACCCAGCGGTCTTCTGAACGTACGATATAGCCAGCCGTTTTTAGGTCACTAAATAGAGTTTTAGCTTCTATGCCTTTTTGTTTAGCGAGTGCCGATGTGGAGATCTTGTCTGACATAGTCTTCTCTTAAGTCGTCATTTGACTACTGGATAATGTGGGGTCGGAATTACACAGGAACTGATTACTAGAATAACACATCTACTTTACGCAATTCCGCTTCCTCATTGTTCATGTATTTTGAGCTTTTGGGGGAAGGGTTCTCTAAAAAAGCATCAAGAAAGTCCTTTATTACATTCTGTAATTAAATTACATGATGATGGGTTTAATTCATCTGAGTGCATAGAAAACACACTTGGAATGGCGTTCCTTCATACATGGTTTATAGTTTTTAAGATGCACCTTTCATTAAGTGTGATCTTGATCTCTAATTATTTTTGACTGTCGAGTTAATTAGTGTGATCTACATCTCTCATGAATTAGAATTATTCTCATTAATTTTACTTTGTAATTTAGATTCATGACATTTTTGTGATCTAAAGCGTTGCTGTTAACCCCAAAGTGTTTTTTATGCGTGATGTTTGTCACGAAAGTTGGGCTAGGGTGCATTTTGGAAATGTTGTGATACATTTTAATCAACTTTTGAGCACACACTTTCGGTCATTTGACCAACCAATACACTACGGGGTTCTACCTATGTTATCACCAGAAGCGAAGATCAAGGTTCAAAACTTTGGTCGTTTCTTATCCAATATGGTAATGCCAAACATCGGCGCATTTATTGCGTGGGGTTTCATTACTGCACTATTTATCCCAACAGGTTGGTGGCCTAACGAAACGTTAGCATCAATGGTTGGTCCTATGATTACATACCTACTGCCACTATTGATTGGTTACACCGGTGGTAAAATGGTTGGTGGTGACCGCGGTGCGGTAGTCGGCGCTATCACAACAATGGGTGTTATCGTTGGTACTGATATCCCAATGTTCATGGGTGCAATGATTGTAGGTCCACTAGGTGGTATCGCAATCAAGAAATTCGATGAAGCTGTTCACGGCAAAGTGAAGAGTGGTTTCGAAATGCTAGTGAACAACTTCTCCGCTGGTATCATCGGCATGATCTGCGCGATCATCGCGTTCATCGTGATTGGCCCTGCAGTTAAAGTTCTATCTTCTGGGTTAGCGGCTGGCGTTAACGTAATGGTTGAAGCGGGTGCACTACCTCTAGCATCTATCTTTGTTGAACCGGCGAAAATCCTATTCCTAAATAACGCAATCAATCACGGTATCTTCTCTCCACTAGGTATTCAGCAATCTGAAGAGATCGGCCGTTCAATCTTCTTCCTAATCGAAGCGAACCCAGGTCCAGGTCTAGGTCTACTACTTGCTTACATGGTGTTTGGTAAAGGTAGCGCAAAGCAATCTGCTGCTGGTGCATCTATCATCCACTTCTTAGGTGGTATCCACGAAATTTACTTCCCTTACGTTCTAATGAACCCACGTCTAATCCTTGCGGTAATCGCAGGTGGTATGGCTGGTGTATTCACTAACGTAGTGTTCGACTCTGGTCTTATCTCTCCAGCATCACCAGGTTCTATCTTTGCAATCTTACTGATGACGCCAAAAGGCTCTTACATTGGTGTTGTTCTTTCTGTTATCGCTGCAACAGCAGTATCTTTCGTAGTCGCTTCAATTCTACTTAAGACTTCAGCTCAAGATGACGAAGAAGATTCTCTAGAAAAAGCTTCTGCACAAATGAAAGGCATGAAAGCGTCTTCAAAAGGTGCAGCATCAGAAGCAAACGTAAACCTAGCGGATGTAAAAGCAGTTTATGTAGCGTGTGATGCGGGTATGGGTTCAAGTGCTATGGGTGCGGGTCTACTACGTAAGAAAGTAGCAACGGTTGGTCTAGATATTGAAGTAACCAACTACGCCATCAACAACCTACCGGCTGATTCGCAAATTGTTATTACGCATAAAGACCTAACAGACCGTGCTCGCAAAACCATTCCTGGTGCAATGCACATGTCTCTTAACAACTTCTTAGACGGCGCAGTATACGACAACCTAGTAGCAGAACTGGTTGAAGCACAAAGTGGTGAAGCGAAGGTAGAAGCTCCGGTTCCTGCAGCGGCTCCAGCACAAGACGGCAGCAAGCTTGCACTTACTAACGATAGCATTTTCCTTGGCCTTAAAGCGACTCAAAAAGAAGACGTAATCAAGTTTGCTGGCGACCAATTAGTAAAACTTGGCAATGTATCTCCAGAGTACGTAGATGGCATGTTTGCTCGTGAAGAGCTTGTATCTACTTACCTTGGCGAGTCTATCGCAGTACCACACGGCACAATCGAAGCTAAGCAATACGTACAAAAAACCGGCATCGTATTCTGTCAGTACCCTGAAGGTATTCAGTGGGGCGAAGATGAAGACGATATCGCGAAGATGGTTATCGGTATTGCCGCACAAGGCGATGAGCACAACATGGTGCTGATGGCTATCACCAATTCACTTGATGATGAAGACGCTGTGGAATGCCTACAGAACACAACAAACCCTGCTGATGTTCTACGTATTCTCAACGGAAACTAAAAAGCTCTAGTCAAGCTCCTTAAGTGAAGGAGGCCGGTATCCCCCTACTGGCCTCATTTTCGGTCTAAATCTGTCTTAACAAGATTCAGTCTGAATAGCTTACTGCTTAATGCTTAGGGCACATCGTCAAGGCATGTTGTTGAGCAGTTAGCTATCTAGATTCAAATATTTATAAGGTCAAAATTATGAAAGCGTTACATTTTGGTGCAGGTAATATCGGTCGTGGCTTCATCGGTAAACTTCTTTCTGACGCTGGTATGAAGGTTACTTTTGCTGACGTAAATGAAACGGTTGTTAATGCGTTAATTGAACGCCAAGAATACCCAGTGAAGATTGTTGGTGAAGAGTGTGTTGTTGAAATCGTTAAGAACGTGACGGCAGTAAACTCAGCAACAAGCGCTGTGGTAGATAGCCTTGCTGAGTCTGACATTGTGACCACTGCGGTTGGTCCAACGGTTCTTAAAATTATCTCTAAGTCTATTGCTCAAGGCATTGAAAAGCGTGCAGCGGCAAACAACACCGCGCCAATGAACATCATCGCAGCAGAGAACATGGTTCGTGGTACTAGCCAGCTTAAAGCTGCGGTTTTAGAGCACCTTTCTGACGAAATGAAAGCGTTCACTGAAGCGCATATTGGCTTTGTTGATTCAGCGGTTGACCGTATCGTACCACCAGCAGAAGCAGGCGAAACAGACCCACTAGCAGTAACAGTTGAAACGTTCAGCGAGTGGATCGTAGACCAAACACAATTCAAAGGTGATATTCCAAACATCCCTGGTATGGAATGCACTGATAACCTAATGGCTTTCGTTGAGCGTAAACTGTTCACATTAAATACAGGCCACCTAGTAACAGCATACCTGGGTGTACTTGCTGGTCACGAGACAATTAAAGATGCTATTGAAGACCAATCGATCTACTCTGAAGTAAAAGCAACAATGGAAGAGAGTGGTGAAGTTCTGATCAAGCGTTACGGCTTTGATCGAGATGCACATGCCGCTTACATTTTGAAAATTCTTGGCCGTTTTGCAAACCCATTCCTGCGTGATGAAGTAGACCGCGTGGGCCGTCAGCCTATTCGTAAACTGAGCCCACAAGACCGCTTAGTTAAGCCATTGAACGGTACATTAGAGTACGATCTTCCGAACGCTCACCTAGTAAAAGCGATTGCTGCAGCATTCCTTTACAAGAATGAAGACGACCCACAAGCGGTTGAACTTCAAGCAATGTTCGCAGAAAAAGGTTTTGCTGAGACATTAGCGCATTATTCTGAGCTGAATATCGATTCAGAAGTTGTTAAACTAGCGGAACAAGCTTATCTAGCATTGAAATGATAAATCATCAAAGTGCCACCCCGGTGGCACTTTCTTATTGCCGAGCCGTTATGCCAATACAAACTAGCCATGAAACTGAATTACTTGAAGCCCTATCAGAAGCTGAGAGTGCTGGCGCCTGCCTAATGGCTGCTTACGATGCATTGGATGACACGGTAGATGCCGTATTAAAGAATATCTTTAAGAAAGATGACACTGCAATTAAGTTCGTTGTAGAACCTCTTCTTAACAGCGGTGGCCCGTTAGGCGAGATTATGATTCGCGCTAAGCTACTATTAGGGCTTGGTGTCATCAGTAAAGAGCTTTATGACGATTTAGAGGTTTTCGTTACCTTGAAAGAGTGGGCGAAAATACAGGGTGACGACACCAGTTTCACAGAAGTCGACATTATATTTGAGCTTAATAAGGTACACGCGATTCAGCGTATTATGCCAATCGAATATGATGTGGAGATGGTGGAGACCATGTCTGGTCCAATGCTTGAAATGTTTTTGGGGCGACATAATCAGAAAGTGAAGTCGACGATCGTTTTAGCTATCACTGACATTATCACTACCTTGTGCCGAGATAACGCGCTGAGTTCTTAGCTTTAGTTTATAGTCTTGCTTATCTTGTTTTGCATCCTACATATCTTGTAGCTGTTCGTTCGTTTCAATCCAAAATTTAAAATGATGGCGGTTTCTCTAGTTTGAGAAATCGCTTTTTTGTATTCACTCCAGCCCTCCTATTTCTTCCGAGCTAAGCATGACACAAATTGACGATTCTTATGTCGATTACAATCTGCACGTTTTGTTTTAATCGTTGGATAGTCTTGTACCTTGACTGCGAAATTCAGGTACAAAAAAAGCCACATAATGTGGCTTTTTGTCTCAACAAAACCTGAGATTATAGGTCTTGGATGTTTTCAGCTTCTAGCTCTTGGAAGTAGCGTAGAGTCTTAACTTTTAGCTCTTGTTGAGCAGGCTCATCAGCAACGATGATAGCTTTACGGTGCATCTGTAGAGCTGTAACAGTCCACATGTGGTTTACAGAACCTTCGATAGCCATTTGAAGTGCTTGAGCTTTGTTGTGGCCTAGAGAAAGGATCATTACTTCTTCTGAATCTAGAAGAGTAGCAACACCGATAGTTAGTGCGTATTTAGGAACTTGGTTGATGTCGCCATCGAAGAAACGAGAGTTCGCGATACGAGTGTCTTCAGTTAACGTTTTGATACGAGTGCGTGAAGATAGAGAAGAACCTGGTTCGTTGAATGCGATGTGACCGTCGATGCCTACGCCGCCCATGAACAGGTTGATTTTGCCGTATGAACGGATTTTCTCTTCGTATGCTGCACAGTGAGCATCGATGTCTTCAGCTTGACCGTCTAGCAGGTTGATGTTTTCTGCTTGGATATCAACGTGGTTGAAGAAGTTCTCGTGCATGAATGTGCGGTAAGACTCTGGGTGGTTAGGGTCGATACCAACGTACTCATCCATGTTGAATGTTACAACGTGCTTGAAGCTAACTTCGCCAGCTTTGTAAAGTTCAATTAGCTCAGCATAAGTAGTTAGAGGTGTGCTACCAGTAGGAAGACCTAGTACAAATGGACGCTCAGCAGTTGGAGCGAATTTGTTGATCGAATCTGCGATATGACGAGCAGCCCATTTACCTACTTTTGCTTTGTTGCTTAATGGAATAAGTCTCATTGATTTTGCCCCTAGAAATAAAATTTTATAGTGTTCTGAAACATTAATTCGCATTATAAAATAAGTTATCAGGTTCCGCTATTGTTTTAGGTCAATTTTTTGCTTTTTTCGTTGTATCTGTGACTAGAACTCTCAAAATTGCACAATAATTGTATGGATATTTGGTGGCGTTAAACAAGATTAATACGCTTGTCATATACAGGAATGTTGATTTGATTCAGTGCCTGAAAGGGTCTGTGCGTTTCTGCAGATTTATAAGCTTTGGCGTATTAAAGAGCTGCTGCGTACTCACTGGCTTTGAGAGTATAGTTGAGGCGTGAAAAATAATGATGGCAATGTGCCACTATCGTGATAAAAGGAAGTTGTTGAGCGAGGTTCGAAGAATTTAGTCGGGTTAGACACACTTAGGGTGACTAGAATAGATGTTGATTCACGCTATCGCTATGAATTATCTATAAATATTGGTAAATCCGAACAGGTTAGCTAAACTTACCAACTAAGAAGAAAAAGCGAGCTTGAAGTGTAAACATTGAAGGAAAAAAAAGCCCAAAGTGATGAGGTATCACCTTGAGCGATTTTACTAATCTTCTAACACTAACTCACTTTCGTATTCTTCCCTAGGCACTTCGCCGCGTTTGCAGCCGTTTAGGGTATGAAAGCGACGGCGTCCACGAGCTAGTTGAATGTACTTCAACCAAACACGCTCTAACTTGGACTTTGCCTTATGAGGGTGAGACAACACTTTAATGAAGTGTTTTTCTTCTGCATTGATTGGTGCTAGTTCACCAGTTTCAAGTGCAAGCATAGTGTCACCAAACAAGGTTAGGATTTCCTCTTCTGACAGAGTAAAATCACCCGACTTAGCGAACCCTCGTGGGAATTTAATGGTGTCATAAAAACGTTTTTTTCCGTGACGGAATTCGGTCTCAGACATATCAGCCTCAGTAATGTGGTTAGATAGAAATTAGTGTTTATTGCTCACGCGAAAATATTGTTAAAAGGCTAAAATAGGAAACAAAACGTTTTTGCCTTTACGATAAACAATCCTAGATCGGCTAGTTAGCAGATTTATTACAGAGATGTATTTGATGGATGTGAAAGTATTTAGAACCTTTCTTGAGGTTGCAAGGGTGCGCCATTTTGGGCGTGCAGCTGAAAACTTGTATTTAACGCAAGCGGCGGTGAGTGCGCGAATCAAGCAGCTTGAAGGCTATTTTGATACTCAACTCTTCATTCGTGACCGCAATAACATCAAACTCACATCTTCCGGTGAACGTTTGATTGGTTATGCTGAAGTGATGGTTTCCACCTTACAACAAGCGAAATTTGAGCTGTCGTTAGAGAGTGGTAAAGCCTTGCAGTTAACGCTGGGCGGCACGCCGAATATTTGGGATGCGTATCTGCAAAACTGTTTAAGTGTTGTGACCGACTCTTTTGGTGGTTATGGCTTTATGGCAGAGGTGATGGGGCGCGAGCAACTGAACCGTAATTTGTTAGAACGAACCTTAGATATGGCTTTCGCGTTCGATCAGATCAAAGCGGAAGAGCTGAACTGTAAAAAAGTCGCTGATTTGGTTTTGGTGTTGGTATCAACGCAGCAAGATGACCTGGAATCTGTATTCCAACATAAGTATGTGTATGTGGATTGGGGAACGCGTTTTGGTTCTGAACACGCAGAACGTCACCCTAAAGTGCCAGCGCCGTATCTTCGTACCTCTACGGCTCGTATCGCCCTTGATTTCATTTTAGAGAAAGGTGGTAGTGCATATCTTCCGGTATCTCTAGTTGAACCTTTTATCGATTCGGGTCAGCTGCACAAGGTGAAAGGGGTGGAAGACTGGTATCGCCCAATTTATCTGAGTTACCGCAAGAGCAGCACCTCGGTGGAGGCGATCATGCAGGTTGAGAAATTGGTTAATGAGATTGACCCATCGACCGCTTACACGCTGCAACAAGCCGCTGAACAAGCTCCTGAGTAACGGCATTTGCTATAACCATGTTTAGATTAAATAAAAAATGGCTCCTAACTAGTTATATAGTTGGGAGCCATTTTTGTTTTAAACCAGAGATGTACTTCTTTTCGGAACTAGAGATCGTTTCTCATTCCAATAAAATCGTTTAAGCCTGGTATATCTAGCCCTATTTTAAGGCTCTATAGTGTTAACACACTTATAGGTTCATTAGATTCTCAATAGACTCTTCGAGAGAGTGTGACATGTACGAATGGATTGTGTGGCCATCCGTTGCGTCAATCTCAATCTTAGAAATCCCGTTATCTGCTTTGTTTTCAAGAAAGCAAAGAGATTGCTCGACTGATTGACTGGTGAGAACCTGTTGGTTTGATAAAACAATACGACATGTGTGTAGAACCATAGCCTTTTCCTTTTTATATTCGATAGGTCTCTGCATCTTGGCGTGCTAAGTACCGATCGTTGACGTTGTGAGAAGAATGCCTTCTCTAGGTTAAATTTAGTCGAATTGAATAAAATTAAAACCCTTTTTTGTGATTTATCTAACCTTCAGTTCCGAAAGTGGCTAGCGACTATGGTGGTTCACGGTAAACTTTTAGTTATCGGATCGAAAGCGATGGCAAATGGGAAGAGTACAGCATGTCGAAAAATATCAATCACAACAGCACCTTAACGAACGAGCAGTGTCATCTGGCTCGATATGCGCGAGATGCTCGCTTTGATGGAATGTTTTTCACAGCGGTGAAAACGACAGGGATATTTTGTCGCCCGATTTGCCCAGCAACGCCACCTAAAGAGGAAAACGTCGAATACTTTTCCCATCAAGCTCAGGCGCTAAAGGCTGGGTATCGCCCTTGTTTACGTTGTCGACCAGACAGCGCACCTTTTTCTCCAGCTTGGAAGGGCGTCGAAACCACTTTCTTACGTGCGATGCAGTTGATTGATAATGGCGCGCTGAATTCAGGATCTATCGTCGATCTTGCGACCCGTTTAGGCATTTCTGATCGTTACTTGCGAACCTTATTCGACAATTACATCGGTGTGTCACCCAAGCAATATAGTCTTTATAGCCAGTTGATGTTTGCTAAGCAGTTGCTGCACACCAGTAGCATGAGCATTACCGATGTAGGTTTTGCGAGTGGCTTTAATAGTACACGTCGTTTCAATGATGCCTTTCAAAAAGAACTGCAGCTTTCGCCAAGTCAAATTCGGCGGGCAAAGCTAAGTGATAGTGTGAGTAATCATATTCAGCTTGGTTTTCACGGTCCTTTGGATTGGAAGCACCTGTTAGCTTTCTATCGACGAAGAATGATTGAAGGCTTAGAAGAGGTAGGTGAGGACTATTACCAGCGCACGGTAAATGTGAACGGGTCGAAGGGCTGGTTCAAGTCGACTCTGGCTAAAGATAACCGCTTGGATATTGAATTTGAGTTGGACGATATAAGCCATTTAAGAAGCTTGATTGCGAATATTCGACGTATGTTCGATCTTGATGTCGATATTGCAAAGGTCGAGGCCTTCTTTGAGACTATCGATCCTAACTTGGTGGCCAAGAGTGGTATCCGTATTCCTGGCGTGTGGAGTGCTTGGGAAGCAGGAGTGAGAGCGATTCTCGGGCAGCAAGTCTCGGTAACCGCAGCGATTGGCCAGCTCAACTTATTGGTTAAAGAGCTTTCTGATGCATCCGAGAAAGCGTATTTCCCAACGCCTAAGCAGATAGCGGAGGCCGATGTTAGCTTTTTAAGAATGCCGGGAAGCCGCAAAGAGACCCTAAAGCGTTTTGCCGAATACATGGTCGACAATGAAACTGAGCATCCTTCTAAATGGATTGAGCTAAAAGGCATTGGGCCTTGGACAATTCAATACGCGCTGCTTCGCGGGTTAAGCGAGCCTAACCACTTGTTGGTTGGTGATTTGGTAGTGAAGAAGTTTATTGAGCATCGACCTGCCATTAATACAGAGAGTGTTTCACCTTGGGGGAGCTACGCCACGTTCCATTGCTGGAATCAGTCTTAATAGAAGCAACCCGCGAACATGAGCAATCCACAAACATTTGCAGTACCACGCTGGGAGATATTATGGCTAACCGTTTTACATATTATGAGAGCCCATTGGGAACCGTAACTTTACAGGCGAACAATGAGGGCTTGCTCGGCCTTTGGTTTGAAACGCATACCACTAAGCCTGAACAGTTAGGCGTTCAAGATGATAGCTTTCCAATCTTTGTAGTGGCGATCGAGCAGCTTAATCGCTATTTCTCAGGCGAAGCTATCCAATTTTCTGTGCCGATCGCAGCCAAAGGCACTCCATTTCAGCAGTCGGTTTGGCAGGCGCTGACTACCATTCCTTATGGAGAGACTTGGAGCTATGCACAACTGGCTGATGCGATAGGTAATCCGAAAGCCGTTCGTGCTGTTGGCTTAGCGAATGGCAAAAATCCGGTTTCTGTGATTGTGCCGTGTCACCGTGTGATTGGCAAAAATGGCAAGCTGACGGGTTATGCGGGTGGTGTAGAACGCAAACAGCGCTTATTGGTAATTGAGGGAAGATCGCAAGACTAGAAAGCGATTTGGCAACGAGCCTGTCGTGATGCTGGCTGAGGCTTACGTAGCACTCAAGGACAAAGGCTAATAGTTCTTAAAATGTGACTTTGCATTAAAATCAACGCTTTCTGGAAAATATCTATTTGGTTGCATATTCTTTGACTATGTTCTCTAGGCAAGGATGCCCAAATGAATAGATTTCCCTTATTAATATCTGGCTGCAGCTGCGCATTATTGCTGACAGGTTGCTTAACTGATACCAGCCGACCTTTCGAGGTCCCACAACTTGTTATGTTTAAAGGCGTGTACGAGAACGCTGACAATGACAGCTATTTGTATTTCGAGTCGGGACAAGTGATTTATCAAACAACGAATAATTCCGTGACTCGAACCTATCGTATTGAAGGTGATTTGCTCAACATTAAGTTGAATTCAGCGAATAGCCGATCAGATTCTGGCTTGGTGATGCGAATACAACACGAAGGCGCGGTGCTAACCTGCAATCGGTGTCCAGCGATGCAGTTAAGCAACGTCTGGACACGCGTTGAACAACCTTTGAAAGGATCATCGAATTAGAAAAGCCCGCCATTTAGCCATAAGTGAGCAGCGATACTGACGGCATAGCCAATCATGATCACTGGCATCCATTTCAAGTGGCCAAAGAAGGTGTATTTGCCATGCGCTGCCCCCATTAATGCTACTCCAGCTGCACTACCAATAGATAATAAGCTACCACCAACCCCAGCGGTTAAGGTGATCAGTAGCCAGTTGCCCATCGACATTTGTGGCTCCATGGATAACACGGCAAACATTACCGGAATGTTGTCGACAATCGCAGATAGAATCCCGACCATAATGTTGGCCCAAATTGGATCCCATTGGCTATACATCACACCAGACGCGAGTTCCAAGTAACCAAGCAAGCTTAAGCCACCGACACACATCACCACGCCGTAGAAGAACAGCAAGGTGTCCCATTCGGCATGCGACACTCTTCGAAATACATCAAAGGGCACGACTGAACCGAGTCGTTTCAATGCCCCCTCATCATTATTGGCAATCGCCACTGCCTTTTTCTTCGCTAGTGAATTCGGTAAGGTCTTACGCAAGAAATACCCAAAGAACTGTAGATACGCCAGTCCCATCATCATGCCCATCACTGGTGGGAAGTGGAGCACGGCATGGAAAGCAACCGCAGTCGCGATGGTCATGATGAACAAGAACACGATGCGTCTAGCACCGCGTTTTAATTCAACGTGTTGATGAACCGTATCGGGTTGGGTTGTTGGTACAAAGTAAGACATGATCAATGCGGGGACGAGGTAATTCATTACCGAAGGAATAAATAAGGGAATGAACTCACTGAAACTCACATAGCCAGCCTGCCATACCATTAGCGTTGTGATATCACCGAAGGGACTGAACGCGCCGCCAGCATTGGCGGCGATCACGATATTCACACAGGCTAGGTTAACGAATTTAGGGTTAGAACCTGCGACCTTAAGAACTACTGCACACATCAATAGAGCTGTCGTGAGGTTGTCGGCGATAGGTGAGATAAAGAAGGCCAGAATACCGGTTAACCAGAACAGAGAGCGGAAATTAAAGCCTTTGCCCACCATCCACGCTTGCAGTGCATCAAACAGTCTTCTCTCTTCCATGGCGCTGATGTAGGTCATGGCGACGAGTAGGAAAAGTAACAGCTCGGCGTATTCGAGTAAGTTGTGTTCGAGCGCTTGTTTAGCCACTTCAACAAGGTTGTACTCTTGGTAGGTAAAACCGATGATTATCCAGATCAGGCCTGCCGCAAGTAACACAGGTTTGGATTTCCGGAGTTTTAGGTACTCTTCCATCATCACCACAATGTAGGCAATAACAAAAATGGTCAGTGATAGGTAGCCAACAAATGAGTTAGTTAGCTTGAGAGGCTCTCCTAACTGAGAGGTAGTCGCGCCCGCAACCGAAGAAAAGAAGAATAAAGAGAAAACAGCAGAAAGCTGGATACCTAACATGGATTACGCTCCGAAGTTAATAAGTTATTAACACGGGTAAAAGCGTAGACCTAAATAATCATGTGCAGTGTGATAGATATCTTAATAATTCAATAGATTATAGTGAAAGCAATAGACTGTGATGAAAACGAAATACTTGTTTGAAGAGAAAAGAGAAAAGAGA
>NZ_MCSD01000035.1:0-68367 GCF_002872555.1 Vibrio sp. 10N.286.55.E10 | reverse complement strand
AGAAAAGAGAAAAGAGAAAAAGCTCTACCGGATTTAATGCCGATAGAGCTTACTCGGAATTGCCAATACTATGCAGCATTGAGATCAAACGTCAGTGTTTGTTCTGCAGCACATACTTCAACAGGCCAGCCATAGGATTGGTATTCATGCGCAAGTTTGTCCGCTACTACGCGAGATACCGTTGCAGTGATCCACATGCCTTTGCCCATTACTTGATATTTAAGCGTTCTCATTTCCATAGTCATCACCGTTCTCCTTTTATATTGGCAGCGCGAAGTCTATAGCACCTCTGAGGGCTGAAATTTCGAATCAAGCTCAAATGCTTTATAAAATGGCTCACTGTTTGAGCCTGGCTCAAAACTCAATCAACTAAGGGTAAACGGTTGTATTTTGGAAGCGAAGTCACCATTTAAGTGTCTGTATTATAATTGAATTAAAATTTAACAGAAAAGCAATGTAAGAGATCTCTTACAACATTACCAGAGATTACACTAGGTGAAAAATTTTCACTAGAAGCCAGATTTTTGTGGCGATTGTGTGCGTTTTTAGTTGCGCTGTTGAAGCAAGATTTGTTTAGTTTTGTATGTTAAATATTCTAATTTATTTAGCGTATGGTCCTGCTTTTAAATCCAAATCACAGTTTTATATGTTGCTGTGTTTCTTTTATTCAAACCGATACGCTATTTGATTTTGGTCATTAACCTTTCGCTCATTAGTTTGCACTATCTATACGTGTTCTGTTCCACATAAACGAGATGTATAGAGGTCCTTATGACTAATCCAACCAAAGCCGATCGTAAAGTCACGATCGGCAGCTATATCGCACTCGCTTTCGCGATTGTGTTCTTTTCAGGCTTAATGCAGTCCAATGAATGGTATGGAGTGTTCGATTTTACAACGCTCAACGGTTCATTCGGTAAGGTCGCTTACGATGTGAGTGAAACGGCCGATGGTATTCAAGCAGCAACGACGTCACTGCGTGGTAAAGGCGGTAGTGGTGCTCGTGACGGTTTCATTTTTGCTTTGACACTTATTCCGACCGTGATGTTTGCACTAGGTATGATCAACGTACTTGAGCATTACGGAGCACTGGATGCCGCTCGTAAACTGCTGACACCTCTGCTTCGCCCTTTAATGGGCATTCCGGGTAACTCAGGCTTGGCACTGATCGCTTCTTTGCAAAGTACCGATGCGGGTGCAGCGATGACACGTCAGTTGAAAGACGAAGGGCATCTAACTAAGCGCGAAACCGATGTCTTCACCATGTTCCAGTTTACGGCGGGTGCAGCGATCGTTAACTTTTTCTCTTCAGGTGCGGTGCTGTTCACTCTAACGGCGATGGATGGTTCTTTAGCGGTGACATCGTCAATTGGTTTGGCTGTAGCTGTGATGTTTATCTTTAAGTTTGTCGGTGCGAACCTGTTTCGTATCTACCTGAATATTACTGAAGGCAAAGAAGACAAACCAAAATCAGACAAAGAACAAAAACTGGAAGAGGAAGTAGCATAATGAGCGAAGTTAAAGCAAAGAAACCAATGGTTACTGATATTTTCGTTGAAGGTGCTAAGAAAGGCTGGGTTATTGCGACTACTTCTACAGTACCGAATGTTCTGATGGCGTTTGTGATCATCAAGGCATTGCAGATTACGGGCGCGTTGGATCTGATGGGCAGCGTATTTGCTCCAATCATGGCGGTATTTGGTTTACCTGGCGAAGCGGCAGCGGTATTGATCGGTGCGTGGATGTCGATGGGTGGCGCAGTGGGCGTGGTTATTACGCTGTTTGACCAAGGCATTTTGAACGGCAATCATATCGCTATTTTGGCGCCAGCTATCTACTTGATGGGTTCTCAAGTGCAATACATGGGTCGTATCATGGGACCAATTGGTACTGAAGGTCGCTACATCCCGGTGATGATCGCGATTTCGGTATTGAATGCCTTTGGTGCAATGTTCCTGATGAACATTATTTTGTAACGTAACTTTTAACGGCTAGCTACTAATCGCTTTTCGGCGTTATAAAAAAGGAAACCCCGTTTGGCTTTCACCAAACGGGGTCTATTCTTTTCGTAGCCATCCTGCTACTGCGCGTTACTTATCTTTCAATAGGTAACTAGTGCTCCCTGCATCGTTCCTTGACGTGGCTAAATCCTTTAACCTATCCAATTCATCGCCTTCCTAGCGGTGTCCTTGCAAACTCATCATCCAGATAAGCGGCTCTATCCTAGAGCATAACTTCCTTGCTGATAACTCATCCTAAGCCACCAAATCTTCATCCTGAAGATACCTAATCCGTTAGGCTTTTTCCTGTTCCTGCCAACTCCCTGTCGACATGTGTATTAAACACTGCAGAGGCTTTACTCACAATCCACCTCAAGCAAATAATCTGCAGGTTTATCCAAAGAAAACTGTGCGGACTCATACAAAACAAGGGCTTGGGTTTGTAATCTAGGATTTTTCTGCGAAGCTTGATTGTAATCTCTTACGTTTTTTGTGAGAGATCTCTTACACGTGCGCGGGCGTGAATGCTCATTATTTTATGAATACAGATACTATGAGGTAGCCCGCCGAATAAACTAACCAGTAGGAAATGATAATGGTTACAGCGTTATATGCTGCGTTGCTCACTTTGGTTATGCTATGGCTTTCCATTGAAGTGATTAAGCAAAGAAGAAAGAATCAAGTGGCACACGCAGATGGTGGTATTGAATCGTTACAAGTGGCTCGTTCCGCTCAAAGTAATGCTATGGATTATATTCCGATTACAGTGATACTGATGGCGTTGCTAGAGTTCAACGGTTCTAATGTGTGGCTGATCCATGTTATTGGTATTGCTTTTGTTATTGGGCGTATTGTTCATGGAAAAAGTATTCTTGCTCGCAGTCTAAAGGGAAGAAAGCAAGGCATGTATTTGACCTTTGCCAGCATGGTATCTTTAGTTGTCCTAAACTTAGCTTACCTACCTTTTGATAAAATGTTCTAGGAAGCATTATGGCGTTGCGCCTTCCACCTGCTTGGGCGATTGTCCTCGCAGGCTTGATACTCAACATCATGGCGATTGTCATGTCGAGCTTGGTGCTCGATAAAATTGAAGCTGAGAAAGCGGAATATAACGATCGAAAATTCGGCAATGTGTACTCAATACAGCTTGCTTGGAATACGATCGAAACCCTAGAGCGCAAGCGCGAAGCGATTCTGATTCACCTTGATAAACCAGAAACGGTGCAGCCTACCACTGTTCTTGATGAAGCACTGCGCGGGCAACTTAGGCGTTGGGTGAGTAGCGAAGTGCCAAATATCTCTTTGGCTAACTTGCCGAAACTTATGATGCTGATAAACAGTGCTCAAGAATCGCAACGAACTCGAATCGATGACTACTATTTGGATAACCTGACCTTAGTTGAATTAATCCAAAGGCTTGATGAGAAAATGGCTTTCTATAAGAATATTGCCTTGTTTCTTCAGGTGTTTGGTTTGGCGCTTATCTTAGCTCGTGACCTCGCTAGAAGACCTTAGTCTTTAACTTTATTTCCTCTATTTACTTGTCTACTTTTACCGTTAGCGAGACTCACTTGGCAGGTTAGGATGCTGTTGGCCTTGGTACTTTGGTAACTGTTCTTTCAGTCCCTTAAACGTGCTCAGTGCACTGCCTATCGATAACTTGTTCATCAACCAATTCGGTAGGATGCCACCTGCGTTCGCATAAGCGGTGTAGGTGATGTAGGTATTGCCATTAGTCAGCGGTTGCAGTGTCCAAAGTGCGTCCACATCATAGATTCGAATGTACCCCGACTCTTTCGCCAAATAGTTCGACGCATCCTTTATCGACAAGACAAATTGCCCATCCTCGATACTGTATTTTGAGTAAGTCACCATGTCTCTATCTCTGGCAGGCCAAGGTGCTTTGAATTGGGTATAGACGATGTTTTCATCTTCAGATATCTGCATCAACACACGGCTTTGCGACACATTATCTATCCAGTTTGGCACGTTCTCGCTGTCTTCAAGCAACAACAGAAAACCGGAGTAAGTGGTGGGCGTTTGCATTTGCGCTCGTATTTCGACCAAGCCTTCACGGTGTGGCCTTTTATCAATCATGATGCCATCTTCACTTTTGACGAACTGCCATGGGTTGGCATAACTCAGTGTCGATAGGGCGCAGAGGCCGAGTACCAAAATCCTAGGTAATGTCATTATTCTTCCATAAAAAGAAAAGCTTATCTGCTAGGAGTATAGAATAAAATGGGCTTGGTAGGTGTTACCTATCGCTTTGGGTTCACCTCTTTTGGAAAAATCACAATGAAAACGGAAGCGTTCGGCCGCTTCCGTTTTATTCTTGGGTAATGGATAAGTGCTGTAGGCGAGAACTTAGAACTTAGAACCTAGAGCTTATAGGCTTCTACGGTTTTGATGGTTGTCCAGTTGCTGTTAGCGTCTTGGATGAACTCTTGTGTGTTCTCCAGCCAGCGTTTTTGAACCGATTTGTCTAAGTTCAGATACAACTTCCCATCTTCCACCTTCCAAGCGAGAGGGTCGGTTTCAAACTTCTTACCCATCGCTACCCCAAACGCGCAGTAACCGCCATATTGAGGGGCATAGGCTTCTGGATTGGCTCGAAATTCATCTCTGTTTTCACTGCTCGCAAAGTTATAGATCGCATTCTTGTAGGTCGCTGTGAACTCTGATGTGCCTTTTACTGGGCCTTCATTGGCAAAGTAAGCGACAGGGTCATAACCTTTAATCGCGAGATCATTGCTGTCGACACTCATATCAAGGTCTGCTGCCATTAACGAAAAGCTGGTGCCTAGTAACGCGGCCAATAGAGTGATTTTTTGACTGGTCGATTTCATGTGTGACATATCAAGTTCCTTGTCAGTGTTGGTTATCTTGTTTGAAATAATTTAGCCCACTCGCCCGGTCTATAGAGGGACAAAAGAACTAAAAACTAAGCGAATCGTTCGGAGGATGCATGGATCTGCTTTCACAATTAATGGAACACTTCTCGATACGCACTGGCGTTTTCTATTCAGGAAACCTGTGTGGAGTATCGTCATTTAACGCGCAACAAGGTAAAGAGGGGCATCTTCATGTATTGAGCGCAGGGGAGTTGAGCTTGTCTAGTGCTCACACGGAACACCGGCATTTGTCGCAGCCTTGCATTGTTTATCTGCCGAATAGCACACCACATGCGATTGAAGGTGTGGGAGACGGTGCGGAGGTCGTGTGTGCGAACGTGGAGTATCGTTCAGGGCAGATGAATCCTTTATTGTCGGCTCTGCCAGACGTGATAGTGATTCCGTTTGAGGAGGCACCTAGCTTAATGCCAGTGATAGAGGTGTTATCTAATGAATCGAGCCAAGAATCGTCGGGGCAGCAGTACTTAATGGACAAATTGAGTGACGCCTTGATGGCTTTGATTTTTCGTCATCTCATCGAACAACAGAAAATTGATAGCGGCGTTTTCTCGGCTCTTGCTCACTCACGATTGGCTTCGGTGGTCACGGCTATTCATCGATTACCTGCTCGTCATTATTCGATCGCCGAAATGGCGTCACTGGCCGCGATGTCTCGCACTCAGTTTATTGAAGCGTTCAAGCGAGAAGTGGGTGAAACGCCGGGAGACTATGTGCAAAAGTGGCGAGTCTCTGTAGCTCAATCTCTGTTATTGCAAAATAAGCCGATCAATTGGGTTGCTGATGAAGTGGGCTACAATAGCTACTCAGGATTCTCACGTGCTTTTCAACATGTTGCCGGAGTGTCGCCGCGTCTTTGGCTGAAGCAAAATGTGTCGTGAAACGCCGGGCAACCTTACGCGATTTATGGCTATTCGCATGAGGCTGGCCTATGTTTTAGCGGAAATTGAGCGTAGTTTGTTCATTTCTCGAATGACGGTGTAAAAAGGTGGACTTTATAAGCTCGTTGTAACATCCTGCCCGTCCTATTTTATCAGACATCAATGAGACGAAGTGCCTGCTGAACATTATTCAGCCTCCCGTATCTCATTAAAGCACTAAGGAGTTCCACTTGAACCTATTTGTAAGAGACCTTACCGTTATCGATTCTTCATACATCTGTGAACACAGAGGGGTCGTAGGAGATAGTTGGATTTTAGATGTCACCATGTCTGGTGAACTTAATGAAATGAGCATGGTGCTGGATTTTAGCAAGGTCAAAAAGCAGATCAAACAGCTTGTCGATGAGCACGTTGATCACCGTTTACTGCTGCCAATGCAAAGCGCTGCAATTGTTCTTCAAGCGAGCAAAGCTGGCTACTCTAAGGTTGATGTGTTGCGTGGTGACAAGAGCCTTCATTTACATTGCCCTGATGAAGCGTACTGCCTTATTGATGCAGAAGCGATCACTATCGAGAGTGTGACCGCACACGTTTATGATATTCTTCGCGATAACCTGCCAAGTAACGTCACAGGGTTAGAGATCACCCTTCGTCATGAGAACATTAATGGCGCGTTTTACCACTATACCCATGGTTTAAAAAAGCACGATGGTAATTGTCAGCGTATTGCGCATGGCCACCGTTCTCCAGTCGAAATTGTGGTCGATGGTCAGCGTGACGAGCAACGTGAACAAGCATTTGCTCAGCGCTGGGAAGATATTTATTTAGGTTCTAAAGAAGACCAAGTTTCGGTCTCTTCACTTAACCTGAGTGAACACGCGCAAAGTGCTAATGATGAAAGTCACTATGGCTTCAGCTACACGGCGCCACAAGGCGAATTTGAGCTAGCGATTGCTAAGAGTGAGACTGAAATTTTACCGACCGATACCACGGTAGAATTACTTGCGGGCTATATTGCGGACCAAGTTGAACCGAGCCTAGCAGAGAACCAATCACTACAAATTGTGGCTTATGAAGGGGTAGGTAAAGGCGCGATGGCGTTCCGATAACACCTCACGAGAGAGAATCTCAGTTCTAATATGATGAAAGAAAGGCAAGATATTCAGTTATCTTGCCTTTCTTTTTTGTTGCTCTTTAAAACTGATTTAGCGAAGTAGCACGCGTCGCAGTGGTGTTTTCTCGATCCCAGCAACCAACCCGAAGCTCAACAATACGGTACCAAAAAATACGGTCACGTCTTTTGCTAACTCAGTAATCCCCAATACTCCGCAGACATTGAACAGCACGATAATGATCAGCAAATGACAAACGTAGATGCCTAACATACGATTCGAGATCGCGCGAACCCACGCATAGTCGCCGATGTTTGGATTAGCCAAAAGCCACATAAACACGCCCATTCCCCATAGTGCCGTACCAAACAAGAAATCATTCATGTTGAATCCGACGTCGAACGTGGTTAGCCATGCCCCCTCAGCAAAGTGAATCAACATGCCTAACACTAATAACACCAACGCTTTGGTTGACGACACCTTCCATTGATTCTGACGAATGAGGAAGCCTAAGGTCACCATTAACGTGCTAAAGAACGGGCCGTTACGAGTAAAGAAAGGTGCGCTCAGGTCGGTTAAGTTCGCGTAGCTGCCCGCTAAAACACCATAGACGTAAAGCAGAATAGCCGTTGGTAATAGCAGTTTGTCGAGTTTCATTTCGACCATTAGAGCGATGAGCAAAACTGCACACACAAGTGCAGGAATAAACCACAAGTGCACCAACCCACCCTCTAAGAAAGAGTTGAGCGGGGTGTTCATTAAAAAGCCCCAATAGCCTTGGCGTTCGCCTAGGTAACCGAACTCTTCCACCTTCGCGAGGTTGAATGGCATGACTAGGCAAATGATGCTCCAAACCAACCAAACCTTAAGCAGTGGTTTAGAGTAGTTGACCAAGGTTGTCCAAGGCGATGCGGTCAGCTTAGGTTGAATCAGATAACCTGAGATAAGGAAGAAAAGTGGCACAGCGAAGCGAGCGGTTTGGTTAAGCACATAGCCAATCCAAGGCACTTCATCGATTTGCCAATAAGTAAGTGCCATTTGGCCATGTAAGCCAATGATCGCCAAGATAGCAATCACTCGACCCAACTCAATACTGGCGATGCGTTGTGAAGGCGTATGTTGAACGGAAGACATATCAGATCTCTAAGAAAATTTTCGTAGAATCTAACAGCCTTTTTATTGAACCAGTTAGCGCTAAATCAAGGGTTGCGACCTTTGTTTTAAGGCTTATCTTGATTCTTTGAAGCCTGTCGCAGCTATATTAAATCCATTGCAGTAAGTGCAAAAATGCCAAGCGTGCAAGTGATAAGTGAAACGACGGTGGTGAGCGCGATAATATTGGCAGCCAATGTTGAATTCCCGCCCATCGCACGTGCCATAACATAGCTCGCAGCAGCGGTCGGTGCGGCGCTCATCAAGAAGATAAGGCCAAGATCTAATCCTCTAAAACCAAAGAACAGGGCAGCAAGCGTGATCAGTAGCGGAGCTAAAACCAGTTTGTATCCGGTAGAGAACCAAGTTGGGCCCTTATCTTTTTTTAGTGAGCGTATATCAAGCGACCCTCCCGTGCACAAAAGGGCTAACGGTAACGTCATGTTTGCGAAATATTGCCCTGCATCAGTCACCATTTTCGGTACTGGGATCGATAGTAAGTAGAACAAGACACCTGAGGCGATCGAGATAATCAAAGGGTTTTTGGTGAGTGTTTTAACGATTACTTGAATGGCTTTGTCACCCGACTCCTGGCCCTTTGGAGTGAGCGCGATAACGGCCTGAATATTATAGAGAACCGTCAAGGAGGCGACATAAAGTGCTGCGAGTGCGACACCATCGTTGCCGTATATATTGGCGACGTAAGCAAGCCCGATAATAGCAGTGTTGGCACGAAATCCACCTTGCACTATCACACCTTGGTCTTGAGGCTTTTTAAAGGTAATTTTAGTGCTGACAGTGGTGAACACGAAGAAGGCAAGGTTGGCTAATAAGCCAAAGATGACGAGCTTTCCACTGGCGGCAAAATCGTGGTTAGATTGAACAATGCTGAGGAATAACATCGCGGGTAGAGTGACTTGAAACACCACCTTGGATGCGACATCAATGAAATTGTCATTGATTAAGCCAATTCGCTTGAGCATGACACCAAGAAACAGCATTAAACAGATAGGGCCCGTTACTGACGCCGAAAACGCAAACTGTTCCCAAAGTGTGTTCATTCTTCTTCCTTTGTTAGTCGATTTCAATTTCCTTGAATACTGTCGCATTTTTCCACAATTATTAGACAAGAGAAATTAATTCCCAGTGGTTAGGCAAAAAACTTTGAAAAAAAGAACGAACGTGCTAAAAATAAACCATCAGATTTATCATTGGTGAATAATGAGCAAAGGAAAGATAACCAAAGAGTATATTTTGAGTCATGCATTCGCGCTTGCGAGTGAGAACGGGCTTGAGAGTTTAACGATTGGTGAATTAGCCAAGCAGTGTGGTATGTCTAAGAGTGGCTTGTTTGCACACTTCAACTCTAAAGAGAACCTGCAACTCTCTGTACTCGAATATTCCAACGCCATATTCACCGAAAGAGTCATCATTCCGGCGAGAGAGTTGGGCGACGGTGATATTGAAGCCAAGCTTAAACAACTGCTCGATAACTGGTTGGGTTGGAATCATTCATTCCAAGGCAGCTGCATGTTTATTGATGCTTGGAAAGATGCAGGCAGTGAAACGTCTGTGATTCAGAAAGCGCTGCAGAAAACCATTTCAGTGTGGATTGATTACTTGACGATTCAGGTAGCAAAAGCGGTGGAGAGCAAGCAGTTTAGAGCCGAACTAGACCCAAAACAGGCAACCTTCGAGTTGTACGGTCTCTACTTGAGTGCGAATTTGTTCTATTCGTTGCGAGGCCAACAAGCGAGTCACACCCATTTTTGGAGTGGTGTAGAGCGCTTAATTGCCAGCTGGAAAGCGGTTTAACGAGTAAGCCGTTTAGTTCGTAAACCACTTAGCTCGCAAAACACTTAGTTCGCAAAACATAGAGTTAGAAAAGCATGTGAGCTTTGCTGATGTAAGGTCTAACAATTTTAAGAGAAGTGGCGGCAAGCAGTCATAAAAAGCGCTATCGCCATTTTTTATATTAATAAATAGCACGGTCGTTCGATTTTTCGGGCCGAGCTCGATCCGCCAATGATGATGGCGATACAAGGAACGGTCATGAGTGACAAAATCTATTTTAATACATCGAACAAATTCAGCTTCAAGCGCAGTTTAATTGGCGCAACAACCAATCTTCATTACATCCTAGCGCCGAGTCATGCGAAGAAAACAGCACGTAAGCTGCTGCTCACTCCAATGCGTACTGAGCAAAAAAATGCTGATCCCCAAGGGCTTATCAAGAGTGAAATTGAAGGTCGTGATGGCGTTTTAAAAACCTATTCTTTAGGTACAGGGCCTGTTTGGGTGCTGACTCATGGTTGGTCTGGCACCGCGAGTCAGTTTTTCCCTCTGATGGAACATATTGCTGCTAAAGGTTTTACTGCCTTGGCTTACGATCATCCTGCTCATGGTGGCAGCGATGGTGTACATGGTCATATTCCTGCGTTTGTGAACGGTCTTGAAGCGATTCTAGATTCGGTGGGTGAGGTAGCTGGTTTGGTCGGTCATAGTATGGGGACGGCTTCTGCGTTGGAATGTAAGCACGTTAAATTGGAAAATAAGCCACTATTGCTGATTGCACCTGTACTGGATTATCTAGAAAACCTATTTGGCAGCGTTGCGCGTTCTGGCTACTCAATGAAACTGTTCGAGGCTGTAGTTGGAGAAGTCGAAGAGCAGTTTAACTACCCAATTCAGTCTGTTGATCCCTATGGAAAGCTAGCGCTTCGTGAGTCTCAAACGATCATCGTTCATGATGAGCAAGACAAGTTTACTAAGTTTGATGTGTCTCAGCGTGCGGCTAATGAAATGGGTCGCGTTACCTTGATTTCGACTCAAGGACAGGGCCACGGGCGAGTAATGAAGTGCCCACAAGTGTTCGAGAGCTTTGATAACTTAATTGGCTAAGCACAACGAGCGCAAGTCAGTAGGACGCCAGTAAAGAGATCGTAAGCTCAAAGCTAAGAAAACAAACATTAAAAAGGCCAACCAGATATTCTCTGGTTGGCCTTTGCTTTTAGTTGCTTAGTTAGCTTTAACTAATCTTGTCCTTAGTTAGCACAGCTTGCTGGGCCGATCTCTTTCCACACACCCCATTGGCCTGTCGTTGTTGGATCTTCACCTGTTGTCCACCATTTCGCTTCCCAAACCTTACCGCCTTGAGTCACTTGGTCGCCACCAGTGTAGACCGCACTTGAATCCCAAGCGTTAGTACACGTGCCACCGCCTGTGGTTTTCTTGAGGACTTTCACTGATGCAGCCGCAACTGATGTATCGGTACCATCACTCACTGTCACTGAGAAGTTCAGTACCGTATCTTGCGTGTATTCAGCCGCGACAAAGCTTACCGAAGCGCCTTGTACTGTTGCGTTGATACCTGCTGGTACATCCCACGTGAAGGTTAATGTGTCTTGATCCGCATCGCTAGACGCTGACGCATCAACCACAACAACGTCACCCGCATTGACTTCAGCCGGAGCCGTAACCACTGCAACTGGCGCTGTGTTTACTGGGCCTGTGTCTTTAGGGGTTACCGTTACAACAACTGTGTCTGTTGACGTTGCGCCTTCGTTGTCTGTTACGGTTAGGCTGAATGTTAGAGCTTCTTGTTGTGCGATTTCAACAACATCGAAGCTTGCAACAGCTGCATTGGCATTAGCCAGTGTTACGGCAGTTCCGCTTACTTGTGACCAAGCGTAGCTCGCAATTGTACCGTCGCTGTCTTTTGAAGCGCTGCCGTCTAGAGAAACAGAAGCTGGGCCTTCAACGGATTGGTCGGCACCTGCAGCTGCCGTAGGTTTGCGGTTGACAGGATCTGTTGTACCGCCAGCAAGACCTTCATGCATTGCATTCAGGATATCGCCGTTATCTGCATCAATTTCCCAAGAGAATAGACCTGCAAGACCAAGACTACGAACGTACGCGCCTTTTGCTTTTACCGAGCGGTCATCATCAAATGTGATTAGCTGACCTGAGGTGCGATTCCAAACGTAAGGCGCTTCTGCCATTTCGTCGTAGCCGTATTCGAAGCCATTGATCCCTTGGTTGTTCGCACCAAGCATGTTCGCCTTAATGCCTTTGTAGTCGATAACGCCATCTTCCCAGACACCTTGTGCAGAGCTGCCTTTCAGTTTGCCGTTACCAACACCTGTCATAGGGTCACTAGGATCTGAAAGTGATGATGGCAATACGCCTTCCCAACCACGACCGTACATCGCTGTACCAACAACAAGCTTGTTGGCTGGAACACCTTGCTCAAGAAGCAGTTGGATGCCGTTGTCTGTGGTGTAAGCAGGGCCAGTGTACGGTTCACCATTTTCATCAATGCCTGAGCCATCACACTGACCAGGGCGCATGAAGTTACCGCAGTTCAATGCTGTCTGGTGACCCAATACGTTATTCCAACCGCCGTAGAAGTCATAAGTCATCGCAAAGATGTAATCCATGTATTGGATAGCATCTCCATAGTTCACGTCTTCAATTTTATCGTGGCCAACACCGATGGCTGATGTGAGTTCGTAAGTGCGACCATTTTCAGCTTCTAGCTCATCGAGCATCGCACGTAGTTCTGCCATCAGTGCTATGTAAGCAGGGCCATCGTTTACAGGATCACCAAGATCAGGTGCAGCACCGCCGCCACCAGGGAATTCCCAATCGATATCGACACCGTCGTAGAATTTCCATGTGTTGAGGAATTTCTTAACAGACGCGACGAAGGTGTCTCGGTTGGCTTTGGTTGTGAAATCAAAGAACGGGTCAGATAGCGTCCAGCCACCAATCGATGGGATGATCTTCAAATCAGGATTACGCTGTTTGAGCGCCATCATCATTGCGTAGTTACCCTTGATAGGTGAGCTGTATTCGTGGCCCGCTTGAGGGAAGCTCTTCTGGAAAGCGGCCCATGGGTCATGAATCACCACTTCGTAATCGTTAACACCCTGACAAGCTGTCATGAGTGCGTTGTAGCTGTTACCGCCTACTGATTTCACTGATTCGTTCGGACCACAAATTGGGATGAAGCCATAAAGGATATGGGTCAAGTTGTCAGCGGGTAGGTTATCTACCGTGTAGTCACGACCATAAATACCCCATTCAACAAAGTAAGTACCTACTACCGTGTTTGGATCTGTGTTGTATGACTTGTTGTTTGGATCCACATTCATCGCAAGTGGCGCTAAGTGGGAGCCATCGGTATCAGCGATGGTAATTTTAGCGGGTGCGCTCTTGCTACAACCAGTTTCGTCACACGCTTCAATTTCTATATCGAATAAGCCGCCTTGGCCGTATTCGAATGAAGCCGTGGTTTGGCTGCCAGTGATTGGGCCGGTGGCTACTTTAACGCCATCAAAGTAGATGTTGTACGTGTTTCCTGACGTTCCGCTCCATTGGTTGAACTTGACGTCGACCTTTGCTTTATCGTGATATTTCACCATCTGGTTGTAGCCAGAGGTGGTTTCCATCGCGAGTTCAATTTTGGAAAATTGCAGGTTGTTGGAACCGTACATGTCGATGCTAGGTGCTGTTGGAGCAGCTAATGCTGTACCAGATAGCGCTAGAGCAATGCTCGCAGCACAGGTATTTATACGAATCATACTTTTTCTCTCATTCCTTGAAGGTTACGAGAACCAAATGGCCCCATAAAACGGCTCCAGTCAGTTTTGAAGGAGCTTCCCAGTCAGTATTCGAGAGAGTTTTAATTTTATAACTGAAAATAAATCCGTTTTCGATGGACAGCTAAAAAATTGTATCTTGTTACAATTCTGTTGCTTAATGAGTGAGATGCTGAGTCCATGTTTTATAAAATAAAACATCCTTCAGTAGGAAAATCTCACAAGTGAAAATTCACGACATGAAGTTATGAAAAGGTGCGACAAACTATAAGAAAATACTGTGAATTGAAGCAGAATCACAAAGTGAAGTGTGTTGAGCGAGCGAGGCCAATCGACGAGTAGGCTAATGCTTCTGGAAGCAAGGAGAAGAGGAGGTTTATCTTTTGAATTGCTCAGCTAGGGAAGCACGTCGTTGTTGCATGACACTATGGGTATCACCAATTGCAGTATTTTCGTAGCCTTCTTTAACAAATTGCTGAGACGGTACGCTTGGCTCTAGTCGCTTCAAGCGAGGTGAATCATAGGTGCCGCTGATGGTGTAAACGGTGGTTCCAGATCCTGTGTTGATCGTGACAATCTTACCGTCAAAATCGAATGAGGTAGTGATAAGACGATGATTCATCATCACACCTTTGTCTGAAAATGTCAGGATATCGGTGTTGTAAGGTGGAGCCGCAATCTCTATCCATGTGCCATAGACATTACTTGGACTGACAGATTGCTGGTGGGCTTGGTAAGCAAAGTAGCCGGCGGTGAAGGCAACCATAAAGCCAGCTAATAGGAAGCCGTAGAGTAACGAGTTGGCAAATAGGTCTCTGCTTTTAGTCGGATTTTTTGCCATTATTTCTTCATTTTTCGACTGATATTGTCTTAGATTCTATTAACTAAAATCTTAGTTTGCAAAAATTGTTATAAGAGTTAGAAGCAGGATCGAATGTTCTAATAGATTTGATTGCGTTAGTGGTTTTTTAGCCTTGCTCCTCAGTATTTACGTTATCAATGAAAGCGAATTCCAGAAATGCTTAAGCTATGCGTATTTATTTCTTGTAGGAAAGTCTCGAATTGGTTAAAACAATTATCACCTAAATTTACGCATAGGCTTACTCGGTGAGCTCAATAAGTGCAATTTGAAGATAACAAGGAAGTACAATGATTAAAGAAAATACATACTTTGAAGGTGGCGTTAAGTCGTTAGCGTTTAACCAGTCTGGTGCTGATGTGAGTGTTGGTGTAATGGCGGCTGGTGAGTACACGTTTGGTACTGCAGCTCCAGAAAAGATGACCGTTGTTAAAGGTGCTTTGATTGTAAAGCGTGTTGGCGATGATGATTGGACGACATACCAATCTGGTGAGTCTTTTGACGTTGCGGGTGACTCTTCATTCGACCTACAGATAAAAGAAGCGACGGCTTACCTGTGTGAGTACTTGTAATCAGGTCTAAATTTGTTCAATCAGGGCATCGTTTGTCTCTGCTTGAATAGAGAAAACCACGCTCTAGGAGCGTGGTTAAATAAGTGATAGTAACCGGCAGTGGATAGTGTCACTTGTTTTTGTAGTCATCAAATGGATGACCAAATCGTTGTTCGTTGCAAAATCTCTTCAATCTTCAAAGCTCAAAGCTCAAAGCTCATAGCCAAGACATCAGTAAGTCTCAAACACACCGTTGTTGTAGTCTTGAATTGTCTGTTCAATCTCTTCCATCGAGTTCATGACAAACGGACCATAGTGAACAACAGGTTCATTAATCGGTTCACCGGAAAAAATCAGTACCCCTGAATCTTCCAAGCTACCCAAAGACAGCAAGTCAGCTTTGGTAAGCAGGGCAAGTTGACCTTGGTTGATCACTTTGTCGCCGATCTTAATACTGCCTCGGTACACGTAAGTCATGGCATTATGATTAACATTAGTCCCTAACGTAACTTTTTGCCCAGAATGAGAGCGCCAATCCGCAACGCTTAACGGCACACCTGTTTTCTGTAATGGCCCCTGCGATCGTAAAGCCTCTGAACCATCGTCTGTTTGGTTGTGCAGTTCAAACCCTCCGGCAATCACTCTCAACAAACCACTTTGTTCATTTTGATGTTCCGCGATGCTTTCATTTTGGAAGTCGTGATATTGCGCTGGCTGCATTTTGTGTGTCGCAGGTTGGTTTATCCAAATCTGAAAACCATGCAGCGCGCCTTCTTCCATCATTGGCATTTCGCTGTGAATAACACCACGGCCTGCGGCCATCCACTGTGCGCCACCGCTGCGTAGCTCTCCAACATTCCCCATATGGTCTTTGTGTTGGAAGTGACCTTGGAGCATGTAAGTGAGCGTTTCTATCCCACGGTGAGGGTGTGGAGGAAAGCCGCCAACATAGTCTTTGCTTTCATCCGATTTAAGTTCATCAATCATCAAAAATGGAGAGAAGCGCGTGTTATTAAAACCCGTGAGTCGTTGGATTTTGACACCATCACCGTCTGAGGTGGCATGGGCTGCAATCACATGATCTACTGCTCTTACATTCGTCATTTTGAAACCCTCATATACTTGAATAGCTGTAGTTTATGTAATTTGATTGAAAAAGAAGATGGCACAGCGTTGAGTGACTTATTCGAAAATCTTGAACAGGTAACAATATGAAATTATGTCTATACTTGAATAGAGAGTAGACCGCCAAGGAGGCCGCTATGGCAGTTCAGCAAAAACATGGCGAAAGGCATGGTCGGATGGGTTTTGATAACGACTTTACAACGGAGCAAAGTCAGCGTTTTACAGAAGTTGCAAACAGCGCGGTTAAACGCCGCGTCAAAAAACGTGAGATTGAAGCACCGTTTATTCAGTCGGCTAAGCAAGCTGCTTTTAAAACAGTGGTGAGGCGACCTAAAGGTAATAACCCAAACCGAACACGGCAAGTCATATGGATTATTATGATCGGGTTAGTGAGCCTTTGGCTTATGTACCTTGCAGGTTAGCAGCGCCGCTAAGTTATAGGGCTGGCTAGTGTTGACGGGTTTTTAATAGCGTAACATTGTTCCCTTCGACCTTTGCTTCAAGACAATCTTCAAGTTCAGAAGAATCTGACCCTGAGCAGGTTAGATTCGTCGGTAGTTCTTCTATCAAGGTTGATACTGGGTTGTCGTGATAATAAGCGTATCGGTTTTTTCCTGAATGCTTGGCGACATACATCGCTTTATCAGCACATCTCGTCAGCTCATGTAATTCTTGGGCGTCTTGTGGGTATAAAGCAACCCCAACACTTAGCGTCAATTCCTTGATTCTCTCGTTTGTCTGGCAACCACTTTCGAACAGCCCGCAAATCCTATCTAAAATACCGTCTAGATCTTTACGAGAGGGTACATCGTAGAGCATCAAAACAAACTCGTCTCCAGCAAAACGCGCAATCGAATAATCGTATTCATGGCTTTTTCTGTCTCGGGTTCGAATATTGTTGCTCAAGCGATTGGCAAAATGCTGCAACACACTGTCCCCAACGTCGTGCCCGTAGCTGTCGTTAATGCCTTTAAAGTCATCAATATCCAAAAAGACCAGTGCGGTAAGTGATCGCTCACTATCCACCGTAATTAATTTTTCTGTCGCCCAGCGTTCAAAGCTCCAACGGTTAGCTAAGCCGGTAAGTTGGTCTCTGTAGGCCAGATCTTCGATGCCTTCTTTATACAGACGTTGGATATAACTGACGGCTTTGGTGTAGTAATAGGCGGATGTGTGGCACACCAAGCTCATGGTAAATAAACTAAGAATAAATCGATGGGTACTGTTAAAGGGTAAAGAAAAGTTGTTTGGCATGGCGGTAATCAAGGTGCTGATAAACAAGCAAAATGAGGTGCTGAAGATAATACCAATTCTGAAATCATTAATGAAAATGACCGCTGCTAGAATTGGGTAGAGCCAAAGTATTCGGTCGGGGATGGCGTGACTGTACAAGAATAGGATGACGCCCTGTACAAGAAGAACACTACTCAGTATCAATTCGGAATAATCAGAGTTGGCTACTTTTCTCACATAGAATGCATTGGAGATGGCAATAATCGCGAAGCACAGCTCGAAAATTGAAAGGGTATAGTGTTGGCCTTGGAAGTAAGCCCAAGTATAGAAAATGAACAACGCAGCGGCAGTCAGTGAAAAGGAGTGGACAATTTTTTGTTTACGGGTGGATCGTATGTCCGCCATTTCTTCTAGGTGTCTGCCGACCAGCCTTTTCATGTGATTTGTGCCAAAGATTTTGATAATGGTGTTAATAGTAGATTAAATAATGAGCTATGCGGAGGTTTAGATAGCTATTTAGTGTGATTGTACTCAAGGTTTCATATTAAAAATAATCGACCGGTAATTAATCGTGATGTGTATCACTGACGGTGCAGACCCATTCGAAAATGAGACTATCAAGGTTCGAGTTATAAGAAGCGGCTTGGCGATTATCTACTTGCTTTCCAGAGAGTTACTCAACATAGTTTGTTGGTAAACAAAACTTAGAGAGGCTCATAATGTTAATTACCTTTAGTTGCAAGGCCCATGCTAGCGTCACGATGTTTGGGGAAGTCGGTCTTCAGTTCATCAAGATGCTTGGGCATAGCGGTACCGTCCCAGGTGCCATTGATGCTTCAGAAGTTTCTCAAGCTCTGGATAATTTACGTGCTTCGATCGCCTCTGAGCAGAGCAAGCAGGTAGAGCAAGAAAATACTGATGACGACAATGAAGAAGAGGTTGTTGAAGCGCCTGTTAATCTCGGTAGCCGAGCATTCCCACTGGTGGAACTATTAAAATCAGCCATCAAAGATGAGTGCGAAGTGATGTGGGAAGACGGCAGCGGTAAACGACTGTAGTACGATTCGTAAAAAGCCTATTGGCTCTATTTTAATAGGCATGAATGTTGAGTCAGTATCGGTCACACCTTGGGGGTTGATGGTGATGAATCGATACTGGCGCTTTGTTTGTTGCGCAGTGTTTGGCTTGCTTCTGTTTGTTTAAAAGGTTAATCAGCCTTGAGATGAGTTACTTTTGTTATCGTAATATCAATCCATAACAGATCGTAAACAAAGTGATGCTGTTCACGCTTTCTTGACTCCCAATTCTGAACTAAGAATTTTTCCTAGTTATTCTAAGACCCTCTCTCATGCGGTCGATTTTTAGACTCCTTATTATTTCACGGTCAACTAACAAAGATTGCATGGCCGCAATTATGCCGTGCAGACCTCACAAAAAATAAGAGAGTTCACAATGTTAAAGTTCCTAGATCAGGTTCGAAAACCGACACTGGATCTTCCGGTCGAAACCAGAAGAAAAATGTGGTTTAAACCATTCCTGCAATCTTACCTAGTGGTGTTCATTGGTTATCTAACCATGTATTTGATCCGTAAGAACTTCAATGTCGCACAAAACGACATGATTTCTACTTATGGGTTATCGATGACGGATCTAGGTCTTATCGGTCTGGGTTTCTCTATCACTTACGGTATCGGTAAAACCGTCGTTTCCTACTACGCCGATGGTAAAAACACTAAGCAGTTCCTGCCATTTATGCTTGTCCTTTCTGGTATTGCCATGTTGGGCTTCAGCTTCAGTATGGGTGGCGGCAGTGCTAGCTTATTCATGATGGTTGCCTTCTATGCATTGAGTGGCTTCTTCCAAAGTACAGGTGGACCTTCAAGTTACTCAACCATCACTAAATGGACGCCTCGTAACAAGCGTGGTTCTTATTTAGGCCTTTGGAACATGTCACATAACGTGGGTGGTGCAGGTGCTGCTGGTGTTGCTCTGTTTGGTGCAAACTACCTATTTGATGGCAACGTGATTGGTATGTTCGTGTTCCCATCGATCATTGCGATTGTGGTTGGTTTTATTGGTATGCGCTTTGGTAATGACTCTCCAGAAGCATACGGCTTAGGTACGGTTGAAGAGTTGTTTGATGAAGAAGTCAGCGAAGAAGATACCGCTGCTGAAGAAAATCAAATGACTAAGAAAGAGATCTTTGTTGAATACATCCTTAAAAACAAAGTGATTTGGTTGCTCTGTTTCGCGAATATCTTCTTATACATTGTTCGTATCGGTATCGATCAATGGTCTACCGTTTATGCGTATCAAGAGCTAGGTCTATCAAAAGAAACCGCGATTTCAGGTTTCACGCTGTTTGAAGTTGGGGCACTAGTCGGCACGCTAATGTGGGGTTATTTATCTGATCTTGCGAATGGACGCCGTGCTCTAGTTGCTTGTGTATCGCTTGGGTTGATTATCGTTTCTCTAGAGTTCTACCAGCATGCAACAAGTGAGTTCATGTACCTAGCATCCCTGTTTGTGCTTGGCTTCCTAGTGTTTGGCCCTCAGTTGCTGATTGGTGTTGCTGCGGTAGGTTTCGTGCCTAAGAAAGCAATCAGTGTTGCGGATGGTGTGAAAGGCACATTTGCTTACTTGATTGGTGACAGCTTTGCAAAACTTGGCTTAGGTATGATTGCGGACGGAACACCTATTTTCGGCTTAACAGGTTGGAAAGGAACGTTCGCTGCACTAGATACCTCAGCGGCTATTTGTATCGTATTGCTCTTGTTCGTTGCCGTTGCAGAAGAGAAGAAGATTCGCCACGCTAAGAAAATGCACTTAGCGGCTCAAAACGCCTAGCTTGTCTCGCGGACTTGTTTTCGCAAGCACAGTTTCGGGTAGATAGTCTCACGTGCTTTATTGCTTTATTGCTTTAAAGCACGTGAGATCATACCAATCGTTAGTTCGATTCAGTATCATCTCTATCAATAAACTTAATTTTATATAGCTCCTGTTGGGGCTATTTTTCTTTCTTACTCTTAATTTTGGTTAATATCATGATTAATGTTGCGCTTGTTGATGACCACGTCATTGTTCGATCTGGCTTTGCTCAATTACTCAGTCTTGAAGCTGATATTACGGTCGTGGGTGAATTCAACTCTGCGGCAGAAGCGCGCCTCGGACTGCCAAGTTGTCACCCTGATGTCGTGATCTTAGATATCTCAATGCAGGACGAAAGTGGTTTGAGCTTATTGGAAGAGATTCCATCAGGCATTGCCAGCATCATGTTGAGCGTTCACGATTCTCCGGCGATGGTTGAGAAGTCATTAGAGTTAGGAGCCAAAGGTTATCTCAGCAAGCGCTGCAGCCCCGATGAGCTAATCCAAGCCGTACACACGAGCGCAAATGGTGGCTGTTATCTCACACCCGATATCGCTATAAAGCTTGCGACACCCATGAAGAATAAAGCCTCTTTAAATCAACTTACCCGCAGAGAGAGTGAAGTGTGTCAGTTATTGGCAACAGGGCTCGATGTAAAATCTATCGCCGTTGAGCTAGGGGTTAGCCATAAAACGGTGCATGTACACCGTGCCAATGCGATGGACAAACTCAATGTTAAGAACAACGTTGAGTTAGCTAAATTGTTCACACAAGACCAGTACTAATGCGTTCCTATCTAGCCACCTCCCTATGTGGGGTTTTTATGGCTGGTTGTGCATGGTTCTGTTTGTGGGTTATTGCCTTCTATTTCATTAATGACCCTGAGTTAGCCATTCTGCTTTTCCCATTTTCACTTCGACTGGGAATGACGCTGCACACTCGCACTCATTATTGGCCTGCTATCTATATTGCAGAGTGGGGGCTTGCTATCGCTTTAGCTTTACTGCTTGATGAGCCTCAATGGCTGACGATACTCATCGCCAGTGGATTGAGTATTCCTGCCACTCTAATTGCCAAGCGTTATTATTATGGTGACCAGAATCGTCACTTGTTAGTGATGGCGAGCTTAATCATGGTTACAGCATTCATTAATGTTGCAGTGGTGGGTTCTCATGTTCCGGCTGTTTACATGGTGTGGTTGGTGAGTATCACTGGCGGATTGATGTTGGTGCCGATGTGTTATCTGGTCTGGAACTACCTATTCCAAAACAAGTGGGCGCCACTGAGCTCTTACTTAATCAACAATGTCGTTGAGTTCAAAATCCGCCACATCGCTTTGTACAGCGTCTTGTTGGTCACCAGTATTTTGATACAAACCAGTTTGCCTGATGAACTAAGACGCTTCGCCCCATTCTGTATGGCGATCCCTATCATCTTGCTCGCGGTTCGTTACGGGTGGCAAGGTGCTTTACTGGCGACCCTGTTAAATAGTGTCGCGTTGATTGCTGCTCACAGTGGAACATCTAAACTCGAAATTACCGATTTACTCTTGTCTCTGTCTGCTCAAACCATCACCGGTATTTTGCTTGGACTTGCGGTTCAAAAACAAAAAGATCTCAATGCGAAACTACGAAGTGAGCTCTCCAGAAATCAAAACCTTTCACGCCAGTTAGTGACAGCTGAAGAATCGGTTCGTCGTGATATTGCGCGTGAGCTGCATGATGAAATCGGCCAAAACATCACGGCAATTCGTACTCAGGCAAGCATTATTAAACGCGTCGATGCCGCTGAGATGAGCGTTCGCTGTGCGGGGACGATTGAGTCATTGTCTTTGAATGTTTATGACACCACCAAACGTCTACTTACAAAACTAAGACCTAAGATGTTGGACGACCTCGATCTAAAAGATTCTGTTGAACAGCTAATTCGAGAGATGGAGTTTTCGGATCACGGCGTTGATATCCAGTTAGATTGGCAAGGTGATTACTCGTGTTTGAGTGACACGCTCAAGGTCACTATCTTCAGGCTGTGCCAAGAATCCTTAAACAATGCCCATAAATACGCGAGTGCGAGCGAGATTAAAATTGAACTGATTTTAGATGATCAGGCTTATCTTCAGATATCAGATAATGGCGTTGGTTTTACAGCGCAAGATCTTCTCAAAGGAATGGGTGTTCGTGGTATGCAAGAGCGTGTTCAGGCGCTCGGCGGCAAGATGACAATTAACGCGAATGGCTCATCTTCGGGTACCAATATCAGCGTTACATTACCTAAAGTGTGAGAACGAATATGTTTGGATTTCTGCGCTCAACAACGTCAAATACTCATGCTCTAACTGATGATGAAGTCAATCAGAGTTATCGCTACTGGCGCCTTCACATTATGATAGGAATGTATGTCGGCTATGCAGGTTTTTACTTCACCCGTAAAACCTTTAATTATGCCGCGCCAGCGATGATTACTGACCTTGGCTTGGACAAAGGCGATATTGGCTTAATTGGCACGCTCTTTTATCTTTCTTATGGCTTATCGAAATTTATATCAGGCACGATATCGGATCGTTCAAACCCACGTTACTTTATGGGACTTGGCTTAATCGCGACTGGTCTGATAAACATCGCGTTTGGCTTTTCGAGTTCGTTAGCGGCTTTCATCTCGCTGTGGGTGCTTAATGCATGGTTCCAAGGTTGGGGCTGGCCATCGTGTTCTAAGTTATTGACGACTTGGTATTCTCGCTCCGAAAGAGGTTTTCGTTGGGCAATCTGGAATACAGCACACAACGTTGGTGGGGCGCTAATTCCTATTCTTGTTGGTTATCTGACGCTGCAATTCAGCTGGCGAGCAGGGTTTATCTGGCCGGGTGTGATTGGTGTTTTTATCGGTCTTATCGTTTGCTGGCGCTTACGTGACAAGCCCACCACCATGGGACTTCCGACTGTAGGGAAGTGGCGTCATGACCATTTAGAGTTGGCGCAAGAGAGCCATGGACAAGGGTTAAGCTATCGAGAAATCCTGAAAACTTACGTATTCAGCAACAAGTACATTTGGTTGCTCGCTTTTAGCTATGTGCTGGTTTACATCGTAAGAACCGCGGTTAATGATTGGGGTAACTTATACCTAACCGAAGAACACCATTACAGTTTGATCAATGCCAACGCTGCCTTATCTCTGTTCGAGATTGGCGGTTTCGTTGGTTCACTTGTTGCTGGGTGGGGATCTGACAGGTTGTTTGGTGGCAACCGTGGCCCGATGAATATTTTGTTTGCGATTGGCATATTTCTTTCAGTCTCTGCATTGTGGTTGATGCCTTTGACCAACTTTGTGTTTCAAGCTGCTGGGTTGTTTTGTGTAGGCTTTTTTGTTTTTGGACCTCAAATGCTTATTGGTATGGCGGCGGCCGAATGCTCACATAAAGACTCTGCCGGTGCGGCGACAGGCTTCGTTGGCTTGTTTGCTTACATGGGTGCAGCTCTCTCTGGTTACCCATTAGCGCTCGTTCTAGAAACTTATGGCTGGAGTGGATTCTTCATTACCATCTCTACTTGTGCGGCGGTCATCGGGTTACTGTTACTGCCTTTTCTACAAGCTCAATCACCTCAGAAAAGTGCTGAGGCTCGCTCTGGCTTTTAAGGACCCTTCTCGATAACAAGATAGTCACCATTGTTTGCATTGTAGAAGCTTGTATCACTGCTGTAACCAGTGTGATACAAGCCGCTATCTTATTTTCGGCGCTTTCTATGCGTGATATTCAAATGTGACTCTTTTCACGCTTTTCATCGTTCTCACCTGTTTCTAAGAAATTTTCCTATTGCGTCTAAGACCTCATCTCATGTGGGTTCTAGCTGCTCTCTGTAGTCTTTCTAATTATTTACGTTATTAGAAATCAGCTCTCTGAATTGTGTTCAAAGGGCTCACTACGGAAAACGCCATGTCACTCAGCCACTTCTCAGAACACTCATTTTTCCCAATGGAAAACACCATCCAGAATTATGCATGGGGGAGCATCTCTTCGATACGTGAACTGTTTGGTTTTAAGAATGAGTCACAAGAGCCACAAGCGGAAGTTTGGATGGGAGCGCATCCGAAAGGTTGCTCAATGGTCAAGCTGGACCAACATTTGGTGCCTCTCTCTGAGCTGATTAACAAGAATAAACCGGCCTATTTATCAAACGATATTGCGCAGGAGTTTGGTGAACTGCCGTTCTTGTTTAAGATCTTAGCGGCAGAAAAGGCACTATCGGTTCAGGTCCATCCAAACAAGCACCAAGCTGAGGTTGGCTTTGCGAGAGAAGAGCAAGCAAGAATCCCCCTAAACGCAGGGAACCGTAATTATAAGGATTCGAACCATAAGCCTGAATTGGTTTACGCGATCACTGAATATCAAGCGATGAATGGCTTTCGAGAGTTCGATGAAATATTAGGTTTGTTCAAAAAGTTAGATTCGAGCGAGCTGGCTGGTTTGGTCGATGAGTTTGGTAACAATCTTGATTCTCTAGGTTTAGAAACGTTTTTCCGTGACCTTTTAACTCTAGATGACCAACATAAACACCGAGCATTAGAGCAACTTCTGACTTATGCAGTCGCTCACCAAGATCAATCTGAGTTTACTTTGGTTACTGAGCTTAGCCATCAGTACCCGAACGACATCGGTCTGTTTTGTGTTCTGTTGCTGAACTTGATTACATTGAAGCCGGGTGAAGCGATGTATTTGAATGCAAACACTCCGCATGCTTACATTAAGGGAACCGGGCTCGAGATCATGGCAAATTCAGACAACGTGCTAAGAGCCGGTTTAACGCCAAAACACATTGATGTCCCTGAATTGGTCGCCTGCACAGAGTTTACGCCAATTCCGTTTGAACACTTGTTATTGGCGCCCTCCAAGCTGGGTCAATGTGATAGCTATGATATCCCGGTCAGTGACTTTAATTTCAATATCTTTCATAGCCCCAAGCAAGAAGAAGTCATCACAAGCGGCGCTGAAATTTTAATGGCAATCGATGATGAATTAACGCTAGTGAGCCAAAGAGGTGAGCACTTAACCCTTACGAAAGGGCAATCGGTGTTTGTTCCTGCTTATATTGGTCATTACGAATTAAGCAGCAAAGGACGAGTGGCAAGAGCGTTTAATTAAGGGAGTGGTCAGCTGGAAATGCTATCAAGTTTTGTGAATGGAGGTGTTGGCTTAAAGAGCTAATACGAAAAAGAACAAGCCAAATTCATATTGGCTTGTTCTTAGTATCTATCGATTATTGAATAGAAGGTAAGCTAGCTGCTTCCATATTAATCGACATGCTCCAAGATTGTTCCTCTCGAATGGACTTAATTGATCCTCGGTTTGTAAGCCAAGTAGTTTGAGTGTCAAGGGGACCATAGTCTTCGAACTGTGTTTTACTTGTTACCTTACATGCTGCAAAAGTACCTGCAGGTACAGTGATTTCCTCTTTACCTAGGTAAGTTTCTTGGTAGTTGAAGGTGGATAGAAAGTAAGTTTGCGCATCGATAATGTCGCTTAGTGAGGTCTCTACAGAAACGGTTCTTAATCCAGGGTACTCTGTTTCACCGAATTCACCGCTGATCTCGTCATACCAAGAGTCGTATTGTGATGTTAGCGGTGCATTGGTTGAGGTTCCGAAATCTACCATTTGATTGATGATTTTTTGGTTGTCAGCTATTACCGATGGTAATACGACCTTAGCCGCCCCCCATCCCAATGAGTCATCAGAGTTAAAGCCTTCTTGACCTAGATAGTGATCTTCAGAGCTATATGAATACTCATACCCCATTAAAGCACCTTCCGAATCTTTGATATCGATACGCGTTTTTTCTAGGCTACCCGCTAAGTCAGAAATCCAACTTGGGAGCCCGGTGACTAACGTAACGTCATTCAGCCAAGAGAAAGTATCACCCAGATAGGTAAATTCATAAGTTAGGCTCTCGGTAACAGGATCTTCCTCCCACATAGGTGTGCGTTGTACATCGTAAACCGTGACGTCATTAGCTGTAGCAATGAACTCAGCATCCGGCAGCGAGTCAAGACAAGCCTGTAGGTTGAGAGGGTGTAAAGGTTGTGGTGTTAATGCGTTATCCAAAATGAACTGTTTAGTCGCTTCATCAAAAACATAAGCCTCACTGCCTGCATCTTCAACTTCCTTGTAGGTAATACGTACAAAGCCTTCGACTACAGACAAGTAAGCGGAGTTATCTTCTTTTTGGTAGTTAGACCATGTAGCTTGCGAGTGGATAGATTCAGGGATCGTAACTTGACGTAATACCTCGCCATTTACGGATTCATCTTTCCACGAACCGAGTTCTGACAATTTGGAGAATGTAGAATCAAAATTCCATGCTCTTGTATAATAAACTACGGTGCCGTTAGAGAGCAGCTGTGCAAATATTTCAGCACTTTCCATGCCTGCCATTGGAATTAAATCTGCATGATTGTTAGACGCTGTGTCATGACGGTCTGATTCATCTTCAGCAATGGTCGATGCCAAAGTGGCAAGCCATGTATCGCTGCCATTCTTAAAGGCGCTAATGCCGTTACACATGTTATTGAGCGCTTCATAGCGATCCGGAGCGTGCTCGGCACACCAATCACCTTTGTAAAAGGTATAAATGTTGTCGCTGATGTCTTCTACAGACAATTTATATGCGGTTGTGTTGTCAGGGAATTTTAAACCTACTGGCATAATGTTAGACCAAACGTTCTCATCATCCGTTTGATCCATGATGGAACGAACATTGAGCCCACTGATATCTAATTGCTTGGCGCTAGCAACTTCACTAAAAATCGAGCTTCTAGACTCTAGAGTTAAGCTGCCGTCTTCGTTCGGCTTAATGCTGGTTAAGGTATCATCGCTCGCTTCCCAACCGTCTTTTCCTAAAACCATGCTATTTGCGTCAGGAGTATTTTCAAATTCAACAAATTGCTCAGCAAAGTAGTCATAAATGTAACCAGTCTCAGTGATTGAGTTATCGGAAGCAGCCTTTAGTGTTCCATAAGCAACCACTAAGTCTGTACCTGTTTCATTCGCGCCGCCAAACCAATTGATGCCATCTGTTCTAATTAGTTTCGCAAGATCGGCCTGCTTAGAGCCTTTATTTGCCTCGTTTTCTTTAATTTTATCTTCAAGGTTAGAGTCATCAATAGCGATGTGATCACGATTAATGCTGCCAGCAATGTCGCTTGGATTGAAGTTTTCTCCGGCTGCTTCAATATTTTTTACGACTTCGTCTAAGACTCGAGTAACTTCTTCATTAATCAAGGCCGTGAGCGCTTCTACAGAGATACCAGCTCCCGCTGCGGTTTCTGATAGTGCATCAGTATTCTCTGCCATGACTGAAGCGGTAACTTGAGCAACGCGGTGTAGGTTTTCAAAAGCCGCTTTTTGTGAATCGGCTAAGTCATTATTGTTTTTGGCTTCGATATAATCTTGCGTTAAATCGAGTGTTGTCCCCAACTTTTCTTGAATAGCCGTTTTAGCTTCTTCTAACGAAGAACCACTCTCGATTTCATTTTGAATCAGAGTCGTCAATGGACTAATAAATGCGGATTTTGGTGGCGCAGTTAAGCGATAGCTCTTGCTTAGAACGACACCTGGGTTATCGGTATCGATTGTTTGTCCGGCTACAACTTCAATCAACAGAGTGCTCTGTTCTAGTTGCTCTGGAGTTAAGTTCTCAATGGTAAATTCACCATTGTCGCCGGTTACTGCATTTGGCTCATCCTTATCACACACCTTATTGCTGTTTAGATCCAAGCATGCATTAGCACCTACCAGATAGCCATCTGCGGCTTTGGCGGTAAGAGATGCTGTTGTTGCCGTTGAACCACCCGTATCAGTTGTGGAGCTATCTGAACTATCGCTACCACAACCTGCTATCCCTAGGGCTATTGCCACTGCTAACAGTGAACGTTGACCATTCATGTTAGTTCTCCTATTACGTTATTGATAAAAAATTATTACTCTGGAATCAATTGGGAGAATGTCATTGATAAATATGACTATTTATAAATTGAGTGCCATTGATGAGGAATGTATCAAAACGGCGTGTAGTGGAAATAGCAGGAAAACTTATTCGAGAGACATATCTAATTGGCTGAGCTATATATGCGAGTGATATCTATGGTGAATGTTTGGTATTTGTAATTGATGTTATTGTCAATTGATCTTTTGGGTAAGTGGTTGTTATTTATAGATTCATGTATGATTTATAGGTGCTGATTGTCTGTATAAAACCCAGAGGTGACCATAAGTTGACTAATCAGTTTAAACTGAAACAATAAGTCGTATTTATAGAAGTGTGTTGATCTAAAGGAAATTTGATGAGCTCTTATTCTCACGTTCGCAGTTACGCCAGTTTGTTCAGTGCCTTATCGTTGGCGGTTGCGTCAGCTCCGAGTGTCGCTGATATATCAACAACGCCCGTCATTGGTGGCGTGTTTAGCTCCAGTGAAGTATTGAAAAATCAGGTGCTTTCAAGCCTGAGTTATTCTGCCAAACTCACTCGTGATGCGGCTCTTTTCACCATTGGTGGCGTTACATTAGATGCGTATATTCTCGCTCTCCCTTTAGATGTCAAAACCAAAGCCAGAGTCGTTGCTCAGTTATCAAACCCGACGTACTCAATTCCTTTGGGTTATTTTCTCTATAGCTATTACGACCGCTACTCAGGCTTGGGCAGTGAAGATGTGTTCAAATCTTACTTGTCGACGGTTTATGATAAGCAGGCGCTAAAGGGCTTTGAACATAGCCTCTATCATGTTGGAGATAAGTCAACCTCAGAGCATCACGAGCCAGATACCTCGACTGAAGCAACGGGACATCATGAAGGTATTCGTATCGATGAACAGTTCATTGCCAACATGGTGGTTGTCTACGATGCGTTATTCGAAATTGGTGTTTGGCAGGATATGGACACGCTCCCTGCGAATTACACATACTTAACCAATAGCCCTGAAGATCTAGCGATCATCGCTCCGATTCAACCGATCATCGTTGATTTGATCGGTAAAGCGGCATTGGGAATGGATGAAGGTGACATGAAGTCTGCAATGTTGGCGATTGCAGAAGATGGTAAACCAGAAAACGCTGATAAGCCGAATAACAAAGCACAAGCTCTTACCATCACGCTTATTGATTTTGTGCGCTTAAACTTGCTGAAAGCCTACCGACAGTTTGTGTTTAAAGAAGAACGTGCAGAAGCGCTTGATGATTGGATGCAGCAAGCGTTCAGTGACCAGCCTGATGCGCTCATTCAATTCTTAGAATCCCAACAGCACAAACGTTTTGCGGTTCAAGTGACCGTCGATGGTTTACAGCAAGGATTGATTGAGGGGTTGGTTGATGAAGATTCACCTTTCATTTCGGTTGCTTATCAGAATCATAAAAACCGAGCGCAATATAAACCTCAGCTAGAAGAAGTGATTGAACCTGAACATCAACAGCAGGTGAGGTTCATGGAAGTTCTGTCTGAACAAACCTACCATGATCCGAATTATCTTCCGTTCTTCAAAAATCTCTATCAAGAGCATCGAGACAATATTAGCCGAGTTGGTATCTCTTCAACTCCAACAATCAGCGTACGCAATCTACCTATCATTAAAACGGGCGCGAAAGTATCGGGGCAAGGTGGCACTGGCATCCCTAATTTCCACTTTGTCGACCGAGAGATCGACCGAGCGTATTACTTCTTTGGTAATGATGCCCTGCAGTTGGATGTGTTGATGGAAAACAACAAGGTGCAGACCATGTTTGATCGCCTTGATTACCTTAAAACGCTGAACTGCAACGCTCAATATGATTGGAATGCTCACACCACTTACGACGGGCTAGTAAACCTAGGTTTGGGTGAGTCACTGCGTGATTATGGTGAGAAACGCTGCGTTAAAGAGCTTCAAGAACGTTCAGAAGTCGAAGTGGTTTTGCAAGAAAAGCGTCAAGCTTTGATTGAAGATATTGAAGCGTATCAGTCTATATCTGGCTTTGATTTTTTTACTAAGTTTTCAAAGAGAGCTCAGGTTAAACAGTCGATCACTCAGTTTGCCGAGTTAGATGGAAAAGGAATGCCAGACTACACCTTGGTGTATAACCCATGGCCGGATCACTTCGCACACTTCACGGGTCCTTTTAGTGACGAAATTCTGATGCCGACGGGAGAGCTCAACCGACTGGACTATTGGATTCGCCAGATTGAAGCGACCTACCGCAGTGCCGGCGTTTACGATAAAACGCTATGGGGCATGGCAGGGGATCATGGTTTAACGCCGGTGTTCTACGCGCTCAACCCCGAAAAGCAGGTATTTGAAGGCTTACAAGCAGAGCTAGCGTATCCAATTGTGGTTAAGAAGATATCTTCAGACGAGGGGGAAGGGCCTAAAATCACCAATACCCTAAGCTACCCAAGTTCGAAGGCGTTGGATGTTGTGGTTGCTTCTACTGCTGGTGGTAACTTCATGATGGACTTCTTTAATTCGGCTCACGGGTGGCAGGTTCAGCCGGTTTACCAAGAACTCACGCATTGGTCTCCGATTGCGGCGCCAACTAGTCAGAATATCGACATCATCAATCAGATAGCGCAACGCTTGCCTGAGAGTCTTGATTATATGGTCGTCAGAGAAAGCATATGTGATCAACAACGTTGCGCTGTTCGTGTGATTGGCAACCGTGATTTAAAGCGGGTCGATGAATTGATCACACGTGAAGGTGACAAGCTTTTTTATGAGTCATTGGAAGACAACCGAGCGCCGATTTTGCTCGATACGCAAAGGTTAAATCCATACCTAGCATCACCAAGCGAAGCTGATTTTGCACAGTATTCTCGATTGGTTGAAAAATGTATTAACCGAGCGGTTAAGGAGGATGTGACAACGTGGTGTAGCAGTGCTGAGTGGACTTCATTGACGCAACCAACACCTCGACCAGATTCAGTAAATCAACTGGCTAATATCTACCTTGAAGATAGGGCTGGCACGGTTAACTTGTTCCCTAAAGCGGGAATTGGCTACAACACCAAGGTACCGGGGCGTCATGCTGGTGAGGATTACTTAGAGAAAGATGCCTTCATCGGATTCTGGGGAGCGCCAATTGGCGATAACTCTCAGCAATTGAAAATCGAAGCTAATGGATCTTTAGCGCCAACGCTGTTTGAGTATTTGACCGGAGAACCTGTGGTCGAAGGCGAGAACGGTTGGGGTTTTCCGTCGTTGATTGAGAAACTAGATATTTCAAGCGCGCGCTAAAGTAAGCGCTCTCTACCTACTCGCTATCTGTATTTTCTCTATGGTTAGCGAGGCTGAGAGTTAGCTAGGGTGAGAGCCAATCCCACAAAATCATCATCGTTGTCATCAACAACTCGGTAGCCAAGTGACTGATAAAAACTAATGGCGCGAGTGTTACTTCTAAAACTCGACAGAGTGACTTGGTTTCGTTGTTCTTGATGGGCTTTTTCGTGGATGCGTGACATGACTTTTTTACCAAGAGACTGATCTTGGTATTGAGGGAAAATGATCAGCAAATGAACATGGTATGCGTTGTCATAAGGCTTAAAACACACAAGTCCAACCCTTTGTTTTCCTAGGTATACCCAATGAAACCAAGAGGGACGGTAATCGTTTAAAAGTCGTTGGCGTTGGAAGTCGTCATCCCAGCCGAAAACGTCATCTACGTGTATGAATATGCCTTGTTTCACACACGCAAACAGTTCCTCGAATTCAGAACTGGAAACGAGTTGGAGTTGTATATTCTCTTCTTTTCTTGCCACTTTACTTCCTTTTTAAACGCCTTTTGAATAAGCAAACAGTAACATAATTGAAAAGGTAGGCTGCACTTTAGGTGTGGGTTGTTTTGATGCAAAAAAGCCACGCGTAGTGCGTGGCTTCTATACTTAATATCAAGAATATTCTATGCGTTAGTCATTGTCTTCAGCTTCGATCTCGATTGCAATGTACTGACTGTTGACCTTGTAGGCTTCAACCTCAATAAGGTCTCCAATAGTAAGATTCTCAAAAGTTAGGCCATCTTCAAATTGAGTGTTTTTGTTTACATGAATAATCTTATTACCATGTAGTGATGTCATTTCAAAGTTGTTGTCTTCTAGGTTGATATCTTGCACTGTGCCTTCAAAATCAACGTCATTATCATTCCAATCTTGTGAATCATCGTCGTGTTCAAATTCGACTTCGGTAGCAACATTTTCGCCGTTAGCTTGTTTCGTTGTTACTTCGACTTCTGTACCTACAGTTAAATTTGACTTGTTGCCGTCTTCGTAACGAGTATTGTCATTGACAACAAAGCGACCTTTGTAGCTTAAATCAAATGTTGATTTGTCGTTAGCTACCCAAGTAATAATGCCTTCGATTTCAGTGTCATTATCGATTTCGTCAAAATCTTCGACCTCCACTTCATCTGCTTTCAATACAGAGCCTACCATTGAGCCTGTCACTTCAACCCAAAGCCCATCAGCTAACTCTGATCCATTAGAGTCATTGCCAATACTATCGACTGTATACTCGACATTGAGAGCCCCACCTAAATTGAATGTTAGTGTGTTTAGGTTCAGGTTAGTAACCAACCCTTCAACCTCAACCGTTTCATATTTGTCTGACGGTTCAAATTTAACAACAGACAACACTTTGTAACCTGCATTCGCTGTTGGTAAAGAAGAGACCATTACCCAATCGCGATCTTTAATTTCAGATGATAGAGCTGAAAAGATTAGTGGAATGCTGTTTATTTCAAATGTGCCATTTACGTGGTCGGGATTTGTAATCCGACCTACGATAGTCGGCTCTAGCGTTAATTGTGTGCCTTCATTCGTGCTACGAGCAATAGATGAAATAGAGACCATCATGTTTTTTTCTAGGTCTGCAATTGCCACGTCTTCGCCTGCATAGTTCGCACTGTCTACTTGATAGCTATAGCCATTCACAACAATGGTGTTGCCAGAAACAGAGTCAATGGTACCTTGAACTGCTGATGGAGCTTGCGTGTTGTTATCGTTGCTTCCATTGCTATTGCTGTCACTACCGCCACAGCCAGTTAGAATTAAACCGACAACCGAAATCAGCGCTAACTTTTTCATCTATATACTCTTTATTTAGTTTATTGAGGGTGTATCTTATAAACTCAAGCGTGAAGCACTCGTGAAGAAAGGTGAAATAAATCGATGAAAGTTTTGATCGTTGATGACAGCCACAATGTGGCAGAAACCATTGCCGATTACCTAGAGCTGGAAGGGATGGTGATCGATTGTGCTTATCATGGTGAAGCGGCATTGAAGTTAGCGTCTGAGAATCATTATGACGTGATTATCATGGACATCATGATGCCTAAATTGGACGGTATTTCTGCTGTCAAAAAGTTACGAGAAGAAGTGCAATGCCCTACGCCAATTCTTTTTTTAACCGCTAAAGATAGGTTGGACGACAAGATTGCGGCCTTTCAAGCGGGCGGAGATGATTACTTGGTTAAGCCTTTCGCCATGCAAGAGCTCAGTTTAAGGCTCAACGCATTGGCAAGCCGCGGACCACGCCAAGATATTGGAAAGCAGAGTTTTGCCGATATCTCTCTCAACTCGCAGACCGACGAGGTATACCGAGAAGGTAGGCTTATTAAGTTGAGTCGTATTCAGCTCAAGATACTAAAAGTCCTTATGCGTCATGCACCAGCGATTGTTTCAAGAACTGAAGTGATTGATTCTATTTGGGGTGATGAATCGCCAAGCAGTGATGCACTGCGAAGTCATATTTATGGCCTGCGTAACGCGCTCGATAAAGGGTTTGAACATTCACGATTAGAGACTATTCATGGACAAGGTTACCGACTCAAAGCATAACGGCTCAAGCCACGGCGATTACCCGAGCATCTACCGAAAAATCCGCCGCAGTTTTGGCTTGATGACCTTGGTCATGTTCGGGCTTTTTTGGACAGTGATTTATATCGCTGAAAACCAGATGGAAGTGATCAGCCTCCATCACTGGCTAGACACTGAAGCTAACCGTTATACGTCTGAATATCAGTTACTTGGCGAAGATGCGTTGTTGCCGAATCAAAACGAGTTTTCGAGTTACTGGAGTGAAGCGGAACTGCCTAATTGGTTAGCTCGATACAAACAGCCCGGCTTCTATGAACATCTGTTGGGTACGGAAGATAAACACTTTTACGTATTCGAGCACCCATCAGGCGAAGGGTTGATGTATATCTTGTTTCAAGATGACGCTGACGACTACCTCGACGAGTATGAATGGAGCCTCCACAACTACACCCTCATGCTTGGTGGTTTAACGTCCATTTTTATGGTTTTGTATGGAATCTATGTTGTACGCTCGCTGTCGAGGCCACTCAATCAGATAGAAAAGAAAATAGGGCAAATGCACCCTGAGCAGCCAAGTTTTGAAGTCGAGACGTCTTACGCTGAAACACGACATATTGAGCAAACACTTTTAGATTCAAAGAATCACATTTCAGGATTTTTTCAGCGGGAAGAGGAGTTCAATCGATTTGCCTCTCATGAACTTAGAACCCCGATTATGGTGATTAAAGGGTCGGCTGATCTGCTAACTAAAGTACCCAATCAACCTCCTGTTGCGTTAAAAGCGATTAATCGCTTGCAAGAAGCGAGTGAACAGATGCGAGTGCTGACTGAAATGTTTTTGCTGCTTGGTAAAGAGAGTATCGATGAGCACCATTTCGGTCACTATGACCTGGAAGTCGAAGTTCAGAATCAGCTGCTTGAAATGGCGCCTTTGTTTGCCAAGCAGGATGCGAGTTATAACCTAGACGTAAAAGGGACTGTCACTGTGTATGCGCCAGAGAGCTTTATTACTATTGTATTGAATAACTTAATTAAAAATGCGTTTAGCTACAGTGTTGGCGATGTTGGAATTGTGGTGACAGGTTCTCAATTAGTGATCACTAACCGTCATGATGGCAATGAGACTTACAATGCTGGCTATGGTTGTGGCCTAGTGATTGTGCAACGAATTTGTGAGCGAATGGGTTGGAGTTTTGAAACTCAAGATGATGGGCTTCAATTCAGTACTTACTTAGATTTCTCTGTGAATAATCAGGTGGGTAGCAGGTAGTTTCGATTACAAAAAATGAACCCATTGAGAAGGAGAGTAGTGTGGCTAAGTTAGCCACACTAGCATATGAGTTGTTATACGATCTTAAGCGCGTGATGGCGCGTGAGCTGTTTGTGTAGCGAGTCTTTGAGCTCCATGCGTTCTACTTTGAGGTTGTGCATGCTGTCGTCATCGATAGGGCTGCCAGAGATTTCTAGCTGACGGATGTCGTAGTCGAGTTGGTGGTACTTCTGCATGTCTGCTTTGAATTTTTCGTCGTCGTGGTTGAGCTGAACAATGTCTAATTTAAGATCTGGGAAATCTAAGATAAAGGCATGGTTTTCATTGAGCATTGGCACTTCCTCACTTGTCTAATTAACTTCAGTATAGAGCCTATTTTTGAAGATAAATGTGGTTCAAAACACAAAGCCGTAAAGCGATCAAAAAAGGGCACAAACTCGAGGGATCATCCTCGAACTTGCGCCCTTTTTAATGTTCATAGCTATATATTCAAAGCTATACGTTTAGAGCTATACAGTTATAGGCCTAAATCAGAAAGCCTACTTTGCTTTCTTACCAGAACGTTGTTGCTCTTTGTGCGCAAGCTTCTCTTTTTTACGTTGCTCGATAAGGTGAGCAGCATCGCCGCCTACGTGGGTTTCGCCACGAGCATTCGATAGCTGAACTTGCTTTTCACGTTCGCGGAAACGCGCTTTCTGCTCGTCGCTGTGTTTATCAATACACTTAGGGCAGCTTACGCCTTTCTCAAAGTGCTCAGACGCTTTGTCTTCGTCTGTGATTGGCAGGCGACAAGCGTTACACACGTCGTAACCGCTCTTCTCTAGCTGGTGGTTAACTGCAACACGACCATCAAATACGTAGCAGTCGCCTTCCCACATGCTCTCTTCTTCTGGTACTTCTTCTAGGTACTTAAGAATGCCGCCTTCAAGGTGATAAACCTCATCAAAGCCTTGCTCTTTCATGTAGGCTGTTGATTTTTCGCAACGAATACCGCCAGTACAGAACATCGCGACTTTCTTGTGCTTCTTAGGATCAAGATTTTCTTCAACGTACTGAGGGAATTCACGGAAGGTTTCCGTGTTTGGGTTTACGGCATTTTTGAATGTGCCGATATCGACTTCGTAATCGTTACGAGTATCAACCAAGATCACATCTGGATCAGAGATAAGGTCGTTCCATTCGTTCGGCTTCACGTAAGTGCCGACGACGTGGCGAGGGTCGATGCCTTCAACGCCCATGGTTACGATCTCTTTCTTAAGCTTAACCTTGGTGCGGTTGAATGGTTGTTCTTCGTTGAACGACTCTTTGTAAACAACATCAGCCAAACGAGAATCTTGTTTGAACCATTGAAGAAGAGCGTCGATAGATTCGCGCTTACCTGCAACAGTACCGTTGATACCTTCGCTTGCAAGTAGCAAAGTACCGCGGATTTGGTTAGCTTCTAACACGCCAGTGAGTGGTTGGCGAATTTCTTGGTAATCATCAAGTGCTACGAATTTATACAGAGCACATACAACATATTGAGACATGGTTTTTCCTTTCTGCGAGCTGGAACGTAAATCCAGAGCGGTTGCCTTTTATGATGCAGACTGAGTTTAATTCACTCAGGTTTGCTCATATTGGCTTATTAAAATCCGCCGCAGTATAACCAAGCCAAGGATGGACAAAAACCAACCAAAAGTAGGGCTATTTATCATTTCTATTTGTGTGGTTTATGGGCTAGAAAATGCAATGAAACCGTTTTATCTGCTTCGAATTACAACACGTATTCCCAAACCAAAAAGGCCCTGCTGTAACAATACAGCAGGGCCTTGGTATCTAGTCCGTTTTACTTAATCGGTGATTACGCTTGGTTAAGTACTTCAGCTAAGCGTTTCACCGCTTCAGTCAACTCTTCTGGGTTGGCGTTAGTGAAGTTTAGGCGCAGTGCGGCTTTCGCTTCATCGGCCTTTGGATAAAATACTGGGCTTGGTACAACCGCCACACCATTCGATAGTAGAGTTTTAGCCAATTCGAAGGTGTCGCACTCAGGGATCTCAACCCAAATGAACATCCCGCCATCAACGGCTTTCAATACACAGTCAGCAGGCAGCTGTTTCTCTAGTTCTGAGAACAGCACCTCATAACGAGACTTGTACAAAGTACGAATGTTTTCCATGTGCAGGTTGAAATCTTCATGTTTTAGAAGACCAACAAGCAATGCTTGCATAGGAACGCTTGAGTGCAAATCCGCGCCTTGCTTCACTTTAATCAGTGGCTCAAGGTAGCTGCGTTTACCTGTCACCGCACCAATACGTAAGCCAGGCGATGCAATCTTAGAGAATGAACGAAGAACGATAGAGTTATCAGGGCAGAATGAAGAGACCAACGGCAGTTCCGTACCTGTGAAACGTAGCTCACGGTAAGGCGCATCTTCAATAAATGCCACGTTGTATTTGATACAAAGCTCAGCTACTTTTTGACGAGTTTCTGTTGTCCAACAAACGCCAGTCGGGTTATGGAAATCTGGCACCGCATAGAACATCTTCGGAGATTGCTGTGCAAAGCACGTTTCTAGTTCGTCTAAGTTCGGACCAAATTCAGTTTGAGACACAGTCACTATATTCGCCTGAACCAAACCAAACACCTGCATCGCACCCAAGTAGCTCGGCGCTTCCATTACAACCACATCATTCGGATCAACATACGCACGAGCAATCAAATCCAGACCTTGCTGAGAACCGGTACAGATCATTGCTGTGTGAGTTTCTGGTAATTGATAGCTTTGCGTAAGGTGGTCAAGTAACGGGCCATAACCCGCAGTCGAACCGTATTGGAAAACTTCAGGCATGTTCGCTAGGTTTTCTAGCGTAGGCTTCATTAAATCGATAGGGAATGTTTTCGCATCGGGTAAACCACCGGCCAACGAAATAACATTTGGATCGCTTGCGGCTGCGAGGATCTCTCGAATGTATGAAGATTGAATCTGTTGTAATGACTGTGCGATTTCCATGTGTTGTGTCTCGTCGTTTATCGTTTTTATTCTATCGCTTGATATTACACGGCAATTGTAAAAATTGGCGTGTCCGTTTATGCTCATAAACATGTCCATTTATGCTATTTGAAAAATGTCACGACAACACATATCCCGAATCAATGATGTTCTGTTCCATATTCATCAAGACATCAGCCAGCCTTTGTCGGCAAAAGCGCTCTCCGAGATTGCGGCTTATTCAGAACAACACTTCCACCGCACCTTTAAAAGCGTGGTTGGGGAGTCGCTACATCAGTACATTCGACGCACTCGAATGGAGTATGCAGCCAATCAATTGATGTTCGATACCACGTCGTCAGTGGTAGAGATTGCCAGTAAATGTGGCTTTAGTTCGGTGTCTTCATTTGGCCGAGCATTCAAAGCGACCTTTAACATGTCACCAGGAGAATGGCGTAAACACGACTTACAGATAGCAGAAAAACCCTATTTGAAAGATCCCGAAGTAGCGGCGGGTTATTTGAACGTGGCGCAGCGAGTGTTACCTGAACCGAAGATCGTTGAAACACCGGAGCGCATGGCGGCTTATGTTCGACACACGGGCTATAACCGTTCCATTCGCAACGCGTGGCTGATATTGAAAGCGTGGGCGAACTCAGAACAGCGCGACTTTTCGAGCCAATTTGGTTTGCATCACTCAAACCCTGCTTGGGTTGAAATGGATCAGTGTCGCTATGTGGCGTGTATCGCGATTGATGAGCCGATTAAGTATCGCAGTGTCGTGAACCAGATGGTGATTCCGGGTGGTTTACATGCGGTATTTCGACTGAATGGCCGCTATGGTGAGCTGCTACCACAGATCAGTATGGTATTAGAAAAGTGGCTACCTACGTCTGGCTTCAAGCAGCGTTCCACTCCTGCGTATGTGCATTATCATAGGAACCATTTTCTCAATAGTGATGAAGTGTTTGAGCTTGATTTTTATCTTCCGGTAAGTTTTTATTAATCCACCCATTTTGAGGAGTAAACATGTATCTCGTTTTGTATTGCCACAACATTGGTATGACTGATTTTTCTTTCTTTGAGACGGAAGATTTCGACAAAGAAGAGGGTTATATTGTGCGAGGAAAATGGCCGAACGAAAAAGCGTTTCGTGATTACTTGATCAAGGAATTTGGTGATATGAGCGAGTTTCAAGTGATTGACTTGATCTGCAGAGGTCAAGAGGCTGAGCACTATTCTGCGCAAGAGTTAGCGACATTCATTGGTGCGTAACCATTGCGATGAGTATGGTCTCGTTTAAACAAAGTGCATTGTAACATATTGAAAATCAGTAATATTGCTTATCACTAAACTCAGCTTGATTCGGACTGGTAGTCATTATTCAGAGAAAGTACATGCGGCTTTGAGTCTTCCATCGTCTTTTTTAAGAAAAGGGCATTCTTATTTAAAGTTCTGAATAGTATGGTTTTTCGGGGTGAGCCAGCTTTTAATATGCTTAAACTTGAAGGCTCATTGTTAACTGTATATTTAGGAAAAATAGTAATGAAGAAAATAATCATCTTAGTCGCACTGGTACAATTGATTACGGTCTCTACCAGTCACGCTCAAGAACTCAATAACGAGATGAACAATTCGTTAAGTTTTTGCCCAGAAAACGACATATATTGTCAAATAATCATGAGGGAGCTTTAATCAGAGCCACAAAAAGGTTGCCAACGAGGCAACCTTTTTATTTAGAGTGTGTCTAGCTTTTAATATCTAGCTATTGCGCCACTTCATCAACCAAGTACAAGATCGACTGGTAAGGAATGCCGCTGTGGTGTGATAAACCGATCTCACAGGTTCGGCTGTTACTGAATCCACGAGTACAGTTGCTCGGCACTTGTTCCTTAAGTGGGTGTACCGCCGCTTCATTCAGCTCTGGAGTGGTAAAACCTTTATCACCCGCCCAACCACAGCATTGAATGTGCTCAGGAACGATGACCTCTTCGGTACAGGCTTTAGCAAGGTTCAACATCGCGCCTTCCAAACCCATTCGACGAGAACTACACGTCACATGCAGCATCACGGTCTCTTGCAGCGGCTCAAGTGTCAGGTGCTCCAGCAGGTACTGGTTCACAAACCCTGTCGGCTCTAGCACTTCTAGGGGCTTGGTGAACTGTTCAATACTGCGTTTAGCACACGGGCTGGTATCCATTAATACTGGGTATTCACCCTGACGACTCGCTTGCCACAACACTTCTTCGAGCTGTTGCGCTTTAGATTGGGCTAAATCGGTCATTCCTTTGCTGTCGTAAGGCATGCCACAACATTGGTCATCTAGCTTCTTCGGAAGAATAACCTCAAATCCTGCTTTGTTAAGCAAAGACATGGTCACTTCAGTTAGGGGACGTTGGTCGCCCGCATCACTCTGTTGTCCCATGGTGCGACTCGCACACGAAGGCAGGTAAACCACCTTCTTATGATTGCTTGAGGATTCTGCCGTCACTGGTGATGAGACTAGCGAGTGACTATTGGATTGCGGCATCTCAGGCATCCAAATTGGTGTTGCGCCTTTGGTCATCGAACGCAAGCCGTTGGTTAGCTTGCCGACTGTATTTTCGCCTAATATTTTGCTCGCCACTTGGTTGGTTTTGAGGCCAACCTTGGTCAACTTAGTGGTGGTCGAGAAATGATCTGCGGTCCACTTAGCGATTGGCGTAAATTTCTCATACTTGGCGATACGAAGCTTCTTAATCAAGTCGCCAGTGTTGATTCCCACTGGACAACGCTCGGCACACAGGCCTGTCGCAGCGCAGGTATCAATGCCTTGGTATTCAAAGGTCTTCTCTAGTTCGCTAGCTTCTATTTCTTCACCTACTGCTCGGCGGCGTTGTAGCTCTCGATACAACACAATACGTTGGCGTGGCGATAGAGTGAGCGTACGAGATGGGCAGACAGGCTCACAGAAGCCACATTCAATACAGCGGTCGATAAGGTCATCGGCAGCAGGCATTGGCTTCAAATTGGTGATGTGTGAATTTGGATTGTCGTTGATAATAACGCCGGGGTTGAGCAGTCTTTCTGGATCGAACAACGCCTTGATTTGTTGCATCAAAGCATAACCATCTTTACCCCATTCCAACTCGACGTAAGGTGCCATGTTACGACCCGTGCCGTGTTCTGCTTTCAATGAACCTTGGTATTTCACCGCGACCAGTTCGGCAACGTCATCCATGAAACCGCCGTAGCGATCGATCTCTTCTTGGCTGTCGAAGCCTTGAGTAAACACAAAGTGCAGGTTGCCTTCGAGGGCGTGACCAAAAATGATCGCTTCGCTGTAGTCGTATTTATCGAACAGCTCTTGCAGTTCTCGAATGCCGTTAGCGAGGTTTTCAACGGGGAAAGCCACGTCTTCAATGATAACGGTAGTACCAACTTCACGAACCGCGCCAACCGCTGGGAACATACCTTTGCGAATGCCCCACAGAGTCGCGACTGTCTTTGGATCGGAAGTGAAAGGCACTGATTCAACAATCGTATATTCCGATAACGCATCCAAAATTGATTTACATTGTAAATCTAAGTCCTGCTGGGAGCTGGCGTGTGACTCAACTAAAATCGCCGCTGCTTCTAAATCTAAGCTCGGCATAAACGCAGGCATACCCGGTTTATCCGCGACTGAACACAGTGCTCTGCCATCCATCAATTCCACCGCAGCAACTGGTGTTTTGGATAGTGTCGTCACGGCTTTACTTGCTTGCTCGATATCGGCAAACACTAGCAGCGCCGAAGCTTTGTTCGGATGTTCGATCACCGTGTTGTAGGTAATCTCAGCGATGAAGCCGAGCGTGCCTTCTGAGCCAATCATCAGGTGTTTGATGATCTCAATTGGGTCGTGGTAATCGACCAAAGCATTGAGCGCGTAGCCGGTGGTGTTTTTTAGGCGGTACTTGTGGCGGATTCTGTCGGCCAGTTCTTGGTTTGACGCTGTCTGTTGATGTAATTCGACAATGCCTTCAAACAGCGCTTTGTGTGATTGCTTGAACGCCTCAACACTGGCGTTATCAGCAGTATCAAGCAGGGTGCCATCACTCAGTACGACTTTCATGCTCTCAACGGTGCGATAAGAGTTTTGCGCAGTACCGCAACACATGCCACTGGCGTTATTGGCTGCGATACCACCGATTTTACAGGTATTGATAGAGGCTGGATCGGGGCCGATTTTACGTTGGAAAGGGGCAAGATATTTGTTGGCATCAGCACCAATTACACCAGGTTGAAGAATGATCTGATTGCCGTTATCGACGATTTCGTGGCCACGCCAGTCATCAGTCAATGTGATGAGCACCGAGTCTGAAACCGCTTGCCCTGAAAGGCTGGTGCCCGCGGCGCGAAAGGTAAAATGAATCCCCAGTTCGCGACAGCTTTGAATGGTGAATATGACTTCGTCTAAGTTTTTGAGCCTTAGAACCATTTTCGGCACCAAGCGATAAAAACTCGCATCGGTGCCGTAAGCCAAGCGCTTTGCATCTTGAGTGACAATGCGTTCTGTTTCTATTTTTTGAGCCAGTATCGCTTCAAGCTGCAGATAAGCTTGTGCGTCTATTACTCGCTCATGGGATGTGTTTGTCTCCATCTTTGCTTCCTTGTGCTTCTTATTTGGCACTGTTCAGGGCGTGTTGACCTTTCGTGGTTAAATTTTGTTCGAGTAAAACGCTTTTAGCTGAACCCTTCGAGCAGCGTTTGCTGGCCATTTCTACTACGTTATCGGCTTCTCATGTAGGCTAGCTACACATCGACGCCTCTGCCTTGTATAAATACCCAGCAACTCGCTGCAAAAATCAACTCGAAAGATCAACACGCCCTAGCTTTTTATTTTATTTTCCAGTGCTTAAACGGTGTCACAACGGCAGTGGAATTGCTGTGACACCGATTGAACTTCAGTCTAAGTAGACCAAAGCATTAGTCCGAATCTGAATCTGAATCTGAATCCGAGTCGTGGCGGGTTAATCTAACCCCACCAAAGATTCACGAGTTAAGTCTTTGATTGTCTTTGCGCCTGTTAATGTCATCGCAACACGCATCTCTTTGTCGTACAGGTCGAGTAGGTTTTCAACACCTGCTTGTCCTTGCGCAGCTAACGCGTAGACGAAAGAGCGACCAAGCAAGGTGCAGTCTGCGCCCATCGCCATCATGCGAACTACATCTAAGCCAGTACGAATGCCAGAGTCGACCAGAATCTTAGTGTCGCCTTTTACCGCGTCTGCAATAGCAGGCAGTGCTTTAGCACTTGATAACACACCATCAAGCTGGCGGCCGCCGTGGTTTGAAACCACAATGCCGTCTGCGCCAAATCTCACGGCGTCTTTCGCATCTTCTTCATCAAGAATGCCTTTGATGACCATCGGGCCGTCCCAGAAATCACGGATCCACTCTAGGTCTTTCCAAGAAATTGATGGGTCGAAGTTATCACCTAACCAACCGATGTAGTCTTCCAGTTTGGTAGGAGAACCACGATAAGTTGAGATGTTTCCTAAGTCGTGTGGTTTACCCAGCAAACCAACATCCACCGCCCAACTAGGATGACGCATAGATTGGAATACACGACGAACAGCGGCGTTTGGACCACTCATTCCGGAATGCATGTCACGGTAGCGCGCGCCGGGTACCGGCATATCAACCGTGAAGACTAAGGTGGTCACGCCCGCTGCTTTTGCACGTTCAAGAACGTTCTTCATGAAGCCGCGATCTTTTAGCACGTAAAGTTGGAACCACATTGGGCGTTCAATTTTAGGTGCGACTTCTTCAATCGGGCATACCGATACGGTCGACATGGTAAAAGGGATGCCTTTATTGTCTGCGGCTTTAGCAGCTTGTACTTCGCCACGTCGTGCGTACATGCCTGTTAGACCAACGGGTGCTAAGGCAATCGGCATCGCTAGCTTTTCGCCAAACAGCTCAGTTTCCAAATTCAGATCTGACATGTCATTGAGGACACGCTGCTTGAGCGCGATCTCTGCAAGATCGGCCGTGTTGCGGCGTAGGGTATGTTCTCCGTAAGAACCGCCGTCAATGTAGTGGAAAAGAAACGGTGGTAATTTCGCTTTTGCTGCGGCGCGGTAATCAGTCGATGCGGATATGATCATAATTTCAGTCCTAAATTCTTGGGATGTTGCCCTTCTATGAGAGCTTGGTTTGGGCTGCTTGTTATTCTTAATAAAATGGCGTTAATACCCGAGGGTGTTGATGTGTTTTAGTATCCATTCCGAAACTCATCAACTGTCTTGTTAGACGGTGTTGCAGTCGGGGAAATGAGTATTAACGCCAAGTGCTTTTGTAACGACTTATGGTTTACATAAGTGCGTCTGTCATTTTGAAGCCGTAGATAACCACTAGGCCGATGATTCCTGTCATCACCAAGTAGTAGAACGTTGGGATGATAGTCTTACGTAGTGTTGCGCCTTCACGTCCTAACAAGCCTACGGTCGCCGATGCGGCTACCACGTTGTGAATCGCAATCATGTTACCTGCTGCTGCACCAACGGCTTGTAGAGCAACAACCACCGCACTAGAGATAGACAGAGTTTGCGCTACTTCGAATTGGAACTGGCTAAACATCATGTTTGAAACGGTGTTTGAACCTGCAATGAAGGCACCTAGCGCACCCACCGTGGCACTTAACGCTGGGAATGCGCCGCCGACTAGATCTGCTGCAAAGTTGGCCGTGGTTACTGGCATACTTGCTAAATCAGCGCCGTTCACGCCAGAGTTAATGAAGATACGAACCATTGGGATGGTGAACACCAACACAAAGCCTGCACCAATCAGAGTCTTGCTCGACTCACCAAAAGCTTTAGCCAGTGGTGTTGCGCTGCGAGATTGCATGAGAACCGCAACCAGCGCGACGAAGACCAAGATGCCGCCCGGTAGATACAGAGGTTGAATCGCAGTGCTTACGCCTGTCTCGCCAAGAATATTGCTGAATGAAAGGCTAACGCTCTTCAATAGGCCTTTGAACTCTGGGCTCACGCGGCTAGCAACTAGAGTGACAGCGAGCAGCACGTAAGGTGCCCATGCCATCGCCATGCTCATTTTTTTGTGGCTTTGGTTACCGTTTGAATTGTCGTCTAGATCGATCTTCAGAGAACCTAGCCATTCTGCTGGCCATTTATCTTCGCTTTCAAAATCCCATTTTGATTTAGGGACTAGGAAGCCGCGTTTTGCTGCTGTTACAACAATCGCAAGGCCAACCAAACCACCAATCAGTGATGGGAATTCAGCACCGAGGAAGACACCCGTTAGTGCGTAGGGAATAGTGAAAGCGGCACCTGCGAACAGTGCGAACGGGAGGATATCAAGACCTTCAGTCCAGCTTTTGTTCTTACCGAAGAAGCGAGTCAGCATCATCGCCATCAATACCGGAATCATCACACCAACGCAGGCGTGGATGATCGCAACACTTGATGTGATCTGTTGTAGGTAAGAATCCCATGTTGAACCATTGGCAATCAGGCTTTCACCGATGTTGTGCGTATCTAAACCTTTGTTCACACCAACGATAATAGGAGTGCCAACCGCGCCGAACGATACCGGCGTAGATTGAATCATCATGCCCATCAGTACCGCAGCTAATGCTGGGAAGCCGATTGCAACGAGTAGCGGTGCGGCGATTGCAGCGGGTGTGCCGAAGCCAGATGCGCCCTCAATGAATGAACCAAAACACCAAGCAATGATGATCGCTTGCACACGACGGTCTGCTGATATATCAGTAAAGCCGTTGCGGATGGTGGTGATAGCTCCGGTGTGTTTCAAAGTGTTTAATAAGAAGATGGCGCCAAACACAATCCAGAGAACTGATACGGTAATGCCGAAGCCTTGGAATACTGAAGCCAGCACGCGAGTGCTAGACATATCCCATGCGAATAGGGCGATAGCAACGGTTAATGCAAATGCCACTGGCATCGCTTTTTTTGCAGGCCAGTTAAGGCCAACCAGCAGAATCGCTGCAACAACTATTGGCGAAAAGGCCAATAATGCTAGTAGAGTTTCACTCATGGGTACTTCCTCGTACTTGTTTTCAAACGTTCATGTTTGAAGTGAATAACACGTCATTAGTTTTGTAGGTGTAATCTGAATCTCGAGGATTCAATTGTTGTAATTAGAGTCGCTTTATTTGTAACCGATGTGATTGCAAAAGCTGTTTTTGTAATTGTTTTGTTAATTTGGCGTGAATTTACCCCTTTATTTTTTATTGATATAGGGAAATAATGAAAATAATTAATTCCAAAATTGGCATAATCAAATGCGAGCAGACGATTTGATCCTGTTTTCACAGGTAGTAGAACTGGGCAGTTTCAGTAAAGTGGCAGAGCAAAATAACCTTACAAATTCGGTAGTTAGTAAAAGAATTGCGCGTTTGGAAGAAGAGATTGGCGTGCAATTATTGTATCGAACGACGCGTAAATTGACGCTTACCGAAGCCGGTAAGGCAATGTTACATAGCGCCAAAAATGTGAAGCAGGCGGCGCAAGAGGCTATGGACGCAGTTTCAGGCTTTGGTGAGAATGTCAGTGGTCATATCAAAATGTCAGTGCCTACTATCTCTGGAGATTTGATTCTCGCAGACGCCGTTGCCGAGTTTTGTAATATGCACCCAGGTTTAACGGTCGATATGTCGCTTAACAATCGTTTTGTTGATCTGGTTGAGGATGGTTTGGACTTGGTAATTCGTACCGGTTACTTGGAAGACTCAAGCCTTATTGCCCGTCATATATTGGATTCGCAATGGGTGGTGTGTGCCTCGCCCTCTTATATCGCCAAGAATGGTAAGCCAATGCTGCCTAAAGACTTGGTGAAGCACAATTGCTTGCAATACGCCTATCAAACAACAGGCGCTAGCGAGTGGCAGTTTCTGCACAGTAAAGATGGCTGTACCGACAACGATAAATACATTGTGCGTGTCTCAGGCTCTTTTTCGACTGACAACGCGACGGCATTAAGAAAAGCGGCGCTGGGTGGACATGGCGTTGCTTACGTGCCGCGCTGTCTGGTTTATCACGATATTCGCAACGGTCAGCTGGTGGATATTTTCCCTGATTTGGTCGGGAAAAAGTTGGGCATTTATGCGGTGTACCCTTTTACTCGCCAGCCACCAAACAAAATTAAGCTACTGATCGAACACATCAGAGCGCGTTACCTGACGATTTCACATTATTTTTAATGTTATGAGTTTTCGCCATGTTTTGATGAGTCGAGTCATAGCGTTACAGCATATAAAAGAAGGATCATGATAACTGCGGGGGATGCCGCAGAGTAAAGCTGTCGATCTCACTGCTAATATCTATGCATTTACTCTATTCAATATGGGAATAGAGTCCCTAGATTCACTTTAGCGAATACTTGATTTTAGATAACTGGGTATTTGACTAAGACCAAAAAACCTCAAAATCTGCCTTAGATTTTGAGGTTTTTCATATATATGAAAACCAATCAAAACTGCATCATGTTTCCCTCACTTTTACACTCTGTTTTCCGTGATAGACCCCGCCATTATTGATGAAATGAAAGCGATTTCAAGCTGCTGTTTTACGCATTATTCAATCTAACTCACTGATATTTAATTAATACTTTTGGCTGTGAACTTTCTAAAAGTTTCATGGGTTTTAAGCTGATTTATCAGTGTGAACAGCGACTAACTTTTCAACGCTTTCATTGCTTAATATTTCCCTGTTCGATGAAAACTCAAAAAAATAATAGGGAATTACAATGCAAAAATTTAAGCTTTTGCCAATAACAGTCGCAGTGGCGGCTTCGCTTGCTTCACTCTCTTCTTTCGCTGCAGAGACGGATCTTGCTGCTTTGGAACAACGAATCCAAGAGTTGGAGTCTCAGGTTGGAGATATCAAGTACACTGATGACCAACAACAAGCGGTTCTAACTTCAGACACGAATGTACCAGACGGTATCGTCTTCTCTGGTTATGCTCGTTACGGCGCTCACTATAAAAGCGGTGATGAGCGTTATGTAGACATCGGTACAACAGGTCGCTCAGTTGGTCGTTTAGGTAATGAAGCCAATGGTGGTGAAGTTCAGTTAGCTAAACTTTTCCAAGCTGACAATGGCGCTATCTGGGACGTCGTATTCATGGCTGACCACTGGGAAGCAGACGCGTGGGCTGATGACGGCGGTCTAAGTATGAAGAAAATGTATGCCGGTGTAACTAATGTATTTGAAAGCCAACCAGAACTTTACATGTGGGCTGGTCGCGATTTCCATCAACGTCCGCAACAAGGTTTGAACGATTACTTCTGGATGACACATGATGGTCAAGGTGCTGGTTTTAACAACTTAGACTTCGGTGGCGCCAAGCTAGACATGGGCTTTGTTGGTCAAGTGAAAGGTGGCCTAGTAAATGACAATGGTCGATACGCAGTGACCGCGAAGCTACACAGTATTGATGCTGGCATAGGTAATCTGGATTTTTACGCGAACTACGGTTTTGCATCGAGCGAAGCGGATACGTCTACGACGACTGAGTATGTATACGATCCAGTAACAGATTCAATGCAGCCTGTCGTGACTGCAGGTCAAAAAGTCAGTGATGAAACGGCATACTTAGTAGGTGCAACATTGGGCTTGGGTGAGTCTAACAAATTGGTTGTTAAGTACGGTGACGGTGCAGACTCATCTGTATTTGAACTGAAAGGTGATTACCAAACTTTGTACGCAAGTGTTGAAGGTAGCTACGCAGCGACAGACAACTTCATCATTGATTACTTAGTGTCGTACAAAGACAATTCTGGCTCAGATCTAGACCGCGAAAACACGGAATACGCGGGTATCGTTCGTCCACAGTACCAATGGGATGATGTTCACTCTACATGGTTAGAAGCTGGCTACGGCATGGTGGATTACGATGACGATGGTGAAGAGAACGCGTGGAAAGTAACGCTGTCTCAAAACGTTTCTCTAGGTGGTTTACCTTGGAGCCGTCCAATGCTTCGCTTCTACACAACGGTGGGTGATGTAGAAACGAAAGGTAACACAGTGAAGACAACGAATGTTGATACATTGTCGTTCGGCGCAATGTTTGAAGCTTGGTGGTAATCACCGATATAGAAAGCGCAGCTCTTTGAATTCGGCATATTTTCAAGGAGCGATACTTTCGAATATCCATGCTTGTTAAGGGCATACTTTGAAATACCTATGCTTTTAACGAGCAAGTAATACTGTCCATTTTAGCCCTAAAGGCAGATTGATTAGGGCATGTTATATAACTCCATTCTTGGGCACATTCTTTGTGCCCTTTTTTTCGCCACTAAATCAAGGATTCACCATGAGACTTTCTTCCATCGTGTCTCGAGTTTATTTAGGTTTCTCTGTACTGATCGTGATTATGCATGGTTAAGCATCAGTAGCAATAAAGACATAACGACTCGAATCGAAAACATCACCCAATCGCGCTGATAGAAAAACTGAGTTTAGACGTGCTTGTTTGATCTGAAGAACAAGTAACCGATAGGCGTCCTGATAGTATTAACAATAATCCCATGAAACAGTTTCATGGCGTAAAGGTAATCTGTAAGCGCTTTCATGATTTCCAGAACTGACCTTTTTACCTCCAAGTTTAGTGTGATGTTACTCACGCCTACTGAGACCTAATTCCTTAATAATCGTTTTGTAAGCGGTTACAAGCTAATGAAGTATCGAGGTTCGAGTGGCGACAATTAAACACGTATCAGAACATGCAGGTGTGTCTCAAGCGACAGTGTCTAGAGTGATCAACGGCACCAGTAGAGTGAGTCATGACAAGAAATTAAAGGTTGAAAAAGCGATCAAGGAGTTGGGTTATCGCCCGAATTCTATCGCTCAAGCCTTAGCTTCAAGTCGTACCGGTAGTGTTGGCGTTGTTGTTCCAGAACTTGGTGGCTCTTTCTATTCAGGCATCTTGCATAGCATAGAAGAAAACCTACGCCGCTTTGGTTACCACGCTGTTGTTGCGGCGGGCTCGAACACCGAACAAGGGCAGCGCGAGTCGGTGGAGTTTCTGTTGGGGCGTCGTGTTGATGCTTTGATTCTTCATACTCAACTGCTCAGTGATGACTATTTAATTGAATTGGAAGAACAGGGGACCCCTGTGGTTTTAATTAACCGCTTCATCCCAGAAATGGCGATGAGTTGCATTGATATTGATAACGAAGTCGGGGGGCTACTCGCTACTCAATACCTTTTGCAAAAGGGACATACAGATATCGCGTGTATTACCGGGCCTTTAGATAAAGCAGACGCTAGGGGGCGTTTGCAGGGGTATCGAAAGGCCTTGGAAGAAGCGGGTGTGCCTTACGATGAAGCTTTAGTCTCGGAAGCGGGCTTTACTGAAGAGACTGGCATCAGTGCTATGAAGAAGCTGATCAACCGTAAGTGTAAGTTTACGGCGGTGTTTGCTTCTAATGATCACATGGCTTTTGGCGCCTTCGAAGTTCTGCATCAAGAGGGATTGTCTGTTCCGAGAGATGTTTCTCTTGTTGGCTTCGATAACACTATCTTCGCGCGCTATCTGACCCCTAGTTTGACCACCATTAATTTCCCTATTGAAGAGATGAGCATTGAAGCAGTGCAGCTCACTCTGCAAAAGCTAAAAAAAATCAAACATGACGTGAACTTTAAATTGCTGCCGACGTTGGTCACTAGAAACTCGGTATCGGATTTACTCGTTACCCTATAAAAACATTAAGGATAGAACATGAAATTTAAGACCTTAGCGCTCTCATGCGCGGTTGCTTTAGGATTAGGTACAACGGCTGTTAATGCGGCTGACAAAGAGATTCGTTTCGATGGCTTCCCTGATTTCGATAGCAGCCTGAAGGTATTACTGCCTGATTTCGAAAAGAAAACAGGGATTAAAGTTGATTACCTTATGAACAACCACGGTGACCACCACACAAAACTAACCACTAACCTAGCAACTGGCTCAGGTGCGGGTGACGTGATTGTTGTGGACGTAGAGAAAATCGGCCCATTCGTTGGTTCTGGCGGCCTAGTTAACCTGTCTGAAAACTATGGTGCAGATAAATACGAAGAACGATTCGCTCCATACGCATGGGCGCAAGGCAAAGGCGCTGACGGCGACATGTACGGCATCCCTGTCGATCTTGGTCCAGGTGTTATGTACTACCGCACCGACGTGTTTGAAAAAGCAGGCATCAATGTAGAAGACGCAATCAAAGATTGGGATTCATACATCGCTGCGGGTGAAAAACTGAAAGAGCAAAACGTACAACTTATCGCTTCAGCAGCCGACGTGGCACAAGCGATCATCTTCACAACAGTTCCTGAAGGTGAAGGTCTTTACTTCGATAAAGATGGCAACCCAGTGGTGACATCTGAGCGTTTTGTTCACGCTTTTGAAGTGGCAAAAGAGATTCGCGACAAAGGCTTAGATGGCCGCATTCTGGCTTGGTCTAACGAATGGTACGAAGGCTTCCGCAACGGCACATTTGCAACTCAACTTTCTGGCGCTTGGCTACTTGGTCACCTAAACAACTGGATTGCACCTGAAACCAAAGGTAAGTGGGCAGTAGAGAACCTTCCTGATGGCATCTACGGCAGCTGGGGTGGTTCATTCCTATCTATCCCAACTCAGTCAGACAACCCAGATGAAGCTTGGGCACTTATTGAATACATGACGACTGACCGTGAAGTTCAACTTAAGCACTTCGAAACGATTGCGGCTTTCCCTGCGAACGTAACGACGTATGACGATGAGTTGTTCCAAGAAGAGATGGAGTTCCTAGGTGGGCAGAAAGCGCGCCTTCTATTTGCTGAAGTGGCACAAAACATCAAACCAGTATCTCCAGCTCAAGGCGACCACGTAGCACGTTCTATAATTTTAGAGAACGCATTGATGGAAGTGCTTGATGAAGGTAAGGACATCGAGACTGCATTGAAAGAGGCAGAGCGCCTAATCAAGCGTCGTACGCGTAATCTTTAATTTGTTTTTATTTTGAGTAAGTGAGGAAGCGTGGATAACGCGCTTCCTTTTTTAAGAGGTCGTTACTATGAATCATACAGCGAGCACAACGATAGAACCTGCGGACAAAAGCCTTTTTTCTCGTCTGAATTTGAAAGCGCTTACACCGTATGGATTCCTTCTGCCGTTTCTGATCATTTTTTCTGTATTTGGGATCTTCCCGCTGTTGTTCTCTGTTTACCTGTCGTTCCACGAATGGAACCCAGTACAGGGCATGGACGCAATGCAGTTCGTTGGTTTTGAGAACTATCACATTGCATTGACTGACCCGTGGCTATGGCGTTCGTTAAAGAACACATTGTGGCTAGCAATCACTTCGGGTGTGGCACAGCACTTAGTCGCAATTCCAGTGGCTTACATGTTGGTTTCAATGGGTGACCGTATGCGTCACTGGTTAACATCGGCGTATTTTCTACCGTTCATCACATCAACGGTCGCAGCGTCACTGATTTTCTTCAACATGTATTCTCCTAACTCAGGAATCATTAACCAAACGCTAATGGCACTGGCCGATAGCACGCTGTTTGGTTGGGCATTTGCTTGGGTTAACGATTTCCAACCAATCCGCTGGTTAGACGATGCCACTATGGTGAAGCCGTCTATCGCGATCATGGTTTTCTGGAAATACACCGGTTTTAACATCGTCCTTTACACCACAGGTTTAATGACGATTCCTAAAGATATTTTAGAAGCTGCTCGTATGGATGGTGCCAACGCCTTCCGCCGCTTCTGGAATATTTCACTACCAATGATTCGTCCATTTATCTTCTTTGCTATCACGATGACCATCATCGGTAACCTGCAAATGTTTGAAGAACCGTTCGTTCTAACGCGTGGTACAGGTGGTACGGGTCAATCAGGTCTAACTATCTCTATGTACCTCTACAAAGTGGGTTGGGAATGGTTAGAAATGGGCACCGCGTCAGCGATTTCATGGCTCCTGTTTGCACTCATCGCAACGTGTACCTTGGTTCAATTTTTATTCTTCGGTAAGAAAGGCTTAGGGGAACATTAAGATGTCGACATCAATTAAGACAAATACCTCACCACTAAGTGGCCTAATGCCAAGTGAACGCACCATGTACATCATGACTAAGATCTTGATGGTTATGCTCGGCATATTACTGATTGTTTCCGCAATCATTACGGTGTTCCCGTTTGTGTGGTCAGCACTGCTTTCAACACGTGACCGTTCGGAGATCTTCGGTTCAGGCATCAGCTTTGCGATTGGCGATAGCCTAATGGTGAACTACGCAAAACTGCTGGAAATCATGCCGTTTTGGAAAGCGATGTTTAACTCGATTTACGTGGCTTTCTTAGGCACCACCATCTCACTGCTGTTCTGTAGCATGGGTGGCTACGCGTTTGCTGTGTTTAAGTTCCGCGGTAAGAACGTGTTGTTCGGTATGCTGGTTGGCTCAATGGCGATTCCGCCTGTGCTTAGCTTGATCCCTTACTTCATGATCGTGAAATTCTTAGGCTTGCTAGATAACCACATGGCTGTATGGCTACCGTTCACAACCACGCCATTTGGTATCTTCTTGATGCGTCAGCACGTGATTGCATCGATTCCTAAAGAGCTATTAGAAGCGGCGAAACTAGATGGCGCAGGCGAGTTCAGAACGTACTGGAGCGTGGTACTGCCACTAATGAAGCCAGCACTTGCAACATTGGCTATCGTGCAGTTCGTCTTCTTCTGGAACATGTTTATGCAACCTCTTGTGGTGCTAAATAACCCAGACAATTATGTGATTACACAGGCGCTACGAAGCGTTCAAGGTATTCCGAATACGCCATGGGGTGCGGTAATGCTAGGCACCACAATTTCAATTTTACCACTCGTAATTACATACCTGTTCGCATCGAAACAGATGATCAGTGGTTTAACGTCCGGCGCAGTTAAAGGTTAGGTTTAAGGGTTATAACAATGAATAAATTTCAACTTCCAAGTGATTCAAAGTTACGCAGTAAGGAATTTGTATTCGGTGTCGCGACATCTTCATACCAAATTGAAGGCGGCGTTGAAGAGGGCGGTCGTACACCGTCTATCTGGGACACGTTTTGTAAGACGCCAGGTAAGGTAGATAACGGCGACAATGGTGATGTGGCATGTGATCACTACCACCTATGGAAGCAAGACATCGAGATGATTCAAGGCTTAGGCGTTGATGCTTACCGCCTATCAATTGCATGGCCACGTATTCTGCCGCAAGACGGTGAGGTGAATCAGCAAGGCCTAGAGTTTTATGAGCAGATCATCGATGAGTGTCATGCTCGTGGCATGAAGGTGTATGTGACTTTGTATCACTGGGATCTGCCACAATACCTTGAAGACAAAGGCGGTTGGCTAAAACGTGAAACGTCTTACAAATTTGCGGAATACGCAGAAGTCGTGAGTAACTACTTTGGCGACAAGATTGATGTTTACACAACATTGAACGAACCGTTTGTGTCTGCATTCCTTGGTTACCGTTGGGGCGAACACGCGCCAGGCATCAAGGGTGAGAAAGAGGGCTACTTAGCATCTCATCACCTAATGTTGGCACACGGTTTGGCGATGCCGATTCTTCGTAAGAATGCGCCTCATGCTAAGCATGGCGTGGTATTTAACGCGACTCCGGCTTACCCATTAACACCACAAGATCAAGGCGCAGCAGATTACTGCGAAGCGGAGAACTACCACTGGTTTATCGACCCAGTATTGAAGGGTGAATATCCGCAGTTAGTGGTTGAGCGTCAAGCGATGAACATGCCAATGATCCTTGAAGGTGATTTAGACATCATCAGCGCACCAGTCGACTACATTGGTATCAACTACTACACACGCAATGTCGCTCGCTTTAACGAGAATGGTGACATTGAATCAGTCAAGCAAACCGATGCTGAACACACTTACATCGGTTGGGAGATCAACCCACAAGGCCTAACTGATTTATTGGTAAGACTGGATGCTCGCTACGAAAATATGCCGCCTATCTACATTACGGAGAACGGTGCTGCAGGTAACGACGAGCGCGTTAATGGACAAGTGATGGATGATCAACGTGTTCGCTACTTCCAAGGTCATATCGAAGCGGTTCACAACGCAGTTGAAGCCGGTGTGAAAGTGGATGGTTACTTCGCTTGGAGTCTGATGGATAACTTTGAGTGGGCATTCGGTTACTGCCAGCGTTTTGGCATCGTCCACGTTGATTACACCACCCAAGAAAGAACATTGAAACAGAGCGCAATTGCGTACCGAAATATGCTTCTAGAGCGCGCTGAGGAGAACAGATAATGGCTAAAGTAGAATTTAAAAACATCAAAAAATCATTCGGTGATGTTGAAGTTGTCAAAGAATTTGATTTTACAGTTGAAGACGGTGAGTTCGTGGTTTTCCTTGGCCCATCTGGATGTGGTAAATCGACAACGCTACGTATGCTTGCGGGTCTTGAAAGCATCAGCTCTGGCGACATTGTGGTTGGCGGTAAGTTGATGAATAAAGTCGACGCGAAAGACCGTGATTTGGCGATGGTATTCCAAAGCTACGCTCTGTACCCACACATGACGGTGTACGAGAACATCGCCTTTGCGTTAAAACTGAAAGGCATGCCGAAAGCAGAAATCGACGTAGAAGTACTAAAAGCGGCGAAAATGCTAGAGCTTGACCCGCTACTGAACCGTAAGCCAAAAGAGCTTTCTGGTGGTCAACGTCAGCGTGTGGCAATGGGCCGTGCAATGGTTCGTACACCTAAGGTTTTCTTGTTTGATGAGCCGTTATCTAACCTAGATGCAAAACTTCGTGGCGTGATGCGTGAAGAGATCAAACACCTACACCGCGAGCTTAAAACTACCACGATCTACGTAACTCACGATCAAATCGAAGCGATGACTTTGGCGGATCGCATCGTGATCCTGAAAGACGGTTATGTTGCTCAAGTAGGTACGCCAACCGAGGTGTTCCAACGTCCTGCAAACAAGTTTGTCGCGCAATTCATTGGTAACCCGTCAATGAACATGTTGGAAGCAAAGCTGATTGAAAAAGAAGGCGAGTACTTCGTTGAACTTGGCGATGTTCATATCCCACTGCCAGAGCGCTTTAAGTCTCTAGCATCTAAAAACCTAGCGCTTCATTTTGGTGTTCGTCCAACAGACATCCATCTACGTGCTGAGCAAGTTGACCACGACCGTGTGCTGCCATTCCCTGTGAAAATCAAAGACAAGGAACTGCTAGGCGCGAGCATTCTTCTGAAAACAGAAATCGGCGGTCAACCGCTGATGGTTGAGACCCAAGCTGCTGAAGTGGATGTGAAAGAGCTGACGCTTTACTTGGATCTGGATGCTTTCCACCTATTCGATGCACTGAGTGAGAACTCGCTAGCGAGCTAGTCAATTTAAATCAGCCATTGAGCTGATACCAACCAACTTACGACAAATTGTTTTGGCTCCTCCTGATTTGGGAGGGGCTAGGGATAGTGATGATGAAATTCGGATATTTTGACGATAAAAACAAAGAATACGTAGCAACCACGCCATGCACACCGATTAAATGGTGTAACTATGTGGGCACATTAGATTTTGGTGGCATTGTCGATAGCAATGGCGGTGTGCTGTTGTGTAAGGGCGACCCGGCACTGAACCGTATCACCAAGTACATTGCACAACTGCCAAACTCAGATTTCAAAGGTTCGACCATGTACCTCAAGGTGCGTGACGAAGCGGGTAATGTAGAGGTGTTCTCACCCTTCTACACTCCGACTCTGAAGCCGCTAGATAAGTTTGAAAACCATACAGGCCTGTCTTACACCACCATCATTGCAGAAGCGTTTGGTGTGCGTTGTGAAGCAACGTTCTTCGTACCAAAAGCAGACCAAGTATTGCTGCAAGACATCAAAGTCACCAACATTTCAGACAAAGCGCTGCACGTTGATGTGGTACCGGTGTATGAATTCACGCACTTCGATGCGCTTAAGCAGCTATTGAATGCGGATTGGGTTCCACAAACCATGACACTGAAAGCACACCAGCAAGAATCGGGTCATACCGTGCTTGAGCAGTATGCCTTCATGAAGCGCGACTACGCGGTGAACTTGATGACTGCTGATCGTCCTGTGACATCATTTGATGGTGACCGCCAATCATTCCTAGGTCAGTTTGGCTACGGAACTTGGGCTGCACCGCAAGCGTTAGAAAACGATGAGCTTGGCAACACTGAGTGTTTGCGTGGCGATAACATTGGTGCACTTAACCTACGTCTGGGTTGGTTATCTCCAGAGCAGACAGAACGTACGGTCGTACAGATCGCACAAGAAGAGAGCCTAGAAGCTGCATTGCCTCTATTGGCTAAATATCGTGACCATCAAGTGGTGGATTCGGCATTCGCTGAACTGGCTGAGCACTGGGACTCTTACCTACAAGCGGTTCAGGTTGAAACGCCAGACCCGGCAATGAACTCGATGCTTAACGTACATAATCCACGTCAATGCCACACAACCAAAAACTGGTCTCGTTACCTGTCTTTGTACCAACTTGGCTATGGCGCTCGCGGCATCGGTTTCCGTGACTCTTCTCAAGATACATTAGGCGTGATTACTCACATGCCAGAAGAAGCGCGTGAGTTTATTGAGCGTCTGCTGTCGGTGCAAAACACCAACGGTTCGGCAATGCACCAGTTCTTCCCGTCAACCATGGAAGCAAACGCAGGTGATTCGCGTGAAGAAGAAGATCGCCCGGATTACTACGGTGATGATCACCTGTGGATCATCTACGCGGTGACGCAATATGTGAAAGAAACGGGCAATGCAGACTTCTTGAATAAAGAGATCCCGTTCTATCAAAAAGACAAAGCGGGCAACCCAATCGAAACGGGAACTGTTTGGAACCACCTGTGCCGCGCGATTGAATTTACCTACACCAATACTGGTGAGCACGGTCTACCGCTGCTAGGTTTTGCTGACTGGAACGACACGGTGAACCTGCCAACGGGTGCTGAGTCGATGATGGTAGCCAACATGTACGGCAAAGCCCTGCTCGATATGCTGGACCTTTGTGAGCTACGTGGCGAAGCGCAACTGACGACTAAGTTTAAAGATCAGTACCAACAGATGCAGAGTACGGTGAATGAGTACGGTTGGGATGGCGAGTGGTTCGTTCGTTACTTTGATGAGCAAGGTTTGCCAATCGGTTCTCATAAAAATGAGCAAGGGCAGATCTACACTAACGGTCAAAGCTGGCCTGTAATTTCTGGTTTCGCGACTCAAGAACGTGCAACGCAAGCGCTAGATTCGGTTTACAACAAACTGAACACCACCAATGGCATCAAACTTTCAACACCGGGTTACAACGGCTTTGATCCACAGCTAGGTGGTGTATCAACATACCCACCGGGTGCGAAAGAGAACGGCGGTATCTTCCTGCATTCAAACCCATGGGTGATGATCGCAGAAGCGAAAATGGGCAACGGCGAGCGTGCTTATGAGTACTACCGTCAAATTAATCCGGCTTCGAAGAACGACGATATTGATACCTTCGAGTCAGAGCCATACTGCTACCCACAAAACATCTTGGGTGACGAACATAAACAGTTCGGCTTAGGTCGTAATGCATGGCTGTCTGGTACTTCATCTTGGACATACGTTGCAGGTACGCAGTGGATTCTGGGTGTTCGTCCTGAAGTGGATGGTTTGCTGGTGGACCCTTGTATTCCGGCTGAGTGGCCTGAATTCAAAGTCCGTCGTCAGTTCCGTGGCGCAACATATATCATCCATGTCTCGAACCCGAACAATGTGTGTAAAGGTGTGGTTGAAATGAAGGTCAATGGTGACCTGATTTCAGGCAACAAAGCACCGGTATTTACATCGGGTGAGCACATGGTAGAAGTGGTATTAGGCTAACAAAGAGAAGGGCGCTTTATGCGCCCTTTATTGCTTTTTGGTTTCTCTTTAGTGTTGTTTTATTTTGGTTGATAGCTGGCCTGGCATTGCCAATTGAAGGTTTGAGACTGGTTCGGGCTAAGCGTCAGTAAGCCAATTTGGTTATTGAATGCATCTGCAGGGCAAGTCATTGGTTCTATTGCAATGCTTTGCTCGCTAGCCGGCGTGTACAGCTGAACGAATGGGTAGCTTGCATCTTGTTGATAGTGAATCGCAGCTGATGAATCTGAGCGCGTCAAAGTCAGTTGGTTGGTTGTCTTCGAATCAAATTCAAAGCAGTGATTTAGGCTTTGATTCGTCAGGGAGTCGCCCAAAGACAAACGGTCAAAAACCTGTTTTTCACCATTAGGTAGGTCGTTCACGTGTATGACTTCGGAGCACTGCGACATGGACAGCGCACATTCTGTCAGATCCGTACCCAGTGAAAAGTAAGGGTGCCAAGCATCACCGAATGGGAAGGCAGAATCACCAAGATTAGAAGCGGTTGTTGAGCAAGAGAGCTTGCCTGTTATGTCGATAGTGAAGGTGACTTCAAGGTTAAAAGCAAATGGGAAAGCAGGGTGCAAAGAAGACGTTTGATACTGCATTGTCACACTGGCTAACTCTTCGTTGGCTACGCTGTTTGTGATTGAAAAAGGTTGGTTATAGAGCAGGCCATGTACGGCGTGATCAGACCAAGGAAAGTTAGCCGGGAGTTGATGGTTTTGGTTATCGAAACTGTAACGACCTAAGTTTAAACGGTTTGGAAAAGGGAATAATTTAGCACTGCGGGAAAAGAACGGATGTTGGTTGATCAGTTCATCATAATTCTGATAACCACAAATAAAAGAGAACGGACTGTTATTTACGATATATTTATTAATAATAGCACCAAATTCATTGATTATTTGAAGTTCTATACCATGTTGGTGGTTTATTAATGTGACAGAGTCAATACTTCCAAATTTTTCATTTATAATTTTAAACATGTTGATGTCTCCATTTTTGAAAGATATTAACAAGAAGAAAAAAATATTCAATGGCGGTTTTAAAATGAATAATAAAATTCCATATACAAGCTATTCAGGAAATTCAAAACACCTTTGCAAAAAAGGTGATGCAGTTGAATTTATTCAACCTTGGTACACGCCAATTTCTACCACACCAGAAAATACCGGCATGGCAGTGGGTGGTATTGGTAATACATTTACACTGACGCCAAATGGCAACACGCCAAACTTTAGCTTTATCCCTGGTATATTTGTTGATTGTTCAGAGCAAGTTATTAATTTTAATGATTTTTATGCTTCAGTGATGGATGTGCCAACCATCGACACGCTGCAAGTCATTAATGAGCAAGATCTGGGCGTTCACCTGAACTTTTACCCTGCTTTGTTCGATGGTAAGAAGATTGATAATACAGACATGTCGAATGCGATTAACCACATTCGTTCGGCATTAAAAAATGGTGGCTTCTACCAAGAGAATAAAGCTAACTTTACAAAATGGAACATTGAGTTTTCAAATAAGACTCTATTATTGATTGACTCAGATTCATCTTCAATTATTTGTCAATTATATGTAGCCTTAGATTTCTTTAATGGTTTATTAATAAATGATACAGTTAAGTTATTATCACTTACTGCTGGTGATAATAATGATATGGATAGTCTCAATGGCAGTGATATAGATAGTGTCAACGGTAAGGATATCGAATATCAAGCTTTGTATCCATTAGCTGAATATAAATATAACAGTTTTGATGACATTAAAATAAAACGTAAAGTGGTTTCTCCAATCGTTAAAAACGACAAACGCCTGTGCTCTTTACCGATGCACTGGAATCACTTCGAATTAACCAATCATTCGGCGCAAACACGCGTGGTTACGCTTGCTCAGCCGCTACAAAACTTGATTGGCTCAACTTATCGCAAAGGTCGCGATGGCATTCAAGATTCGGCGTGTACCTTGTCTCAAAATCCAATCGCCCAGCAGCATCAAGCGGTTAGCGTAAACGGCGAAAACCACGGTTTTACGGGTGTCCAGCTCACTAGTCAGTCCCCGTATCAAAGTGATATTGAAGGTGAAGTGGTGTTTGGTGTTCAAGCGAATAACCACCTGACCGAATCTGGCAAGATATCGGTGTCTGTGAAGCCAACACTTTATACCTCTAAGGCAGCGGAGCAAACAGAGTTCGCACTGAGAACAGGCCGCACAAACGCTGAATTCCAAACAGGTATCTACACTGGGCGTGAAGCTCTGAGTGCATTGATTGTGGTTCAGGTTGAGTTGGAGCCGGGGGAGTCTGTTGATCTGCGTTTTACACAGGTGATGGCACACAGCAAAGTCATGCTTAATGGTTGGCGTTCAGAGAAGGCCTACACGCAATTCTATCCGCAAGCGAAACCTGCTCTGCCGATGTTAGAAGAGGTATTGCCAGAGCTAGAAGCGATTGAGCAACGAATTGTCGAACAACAAACGGCCTTCCTACAGCAAGCTCAACGCAAAATTTCACAGCCTGAATCGGCACTGCGTTATGCGACGATGGCGATGAATTCACTATCATTCCTAGCCGAATCAACGGTATGGGATAAAGAAGACAAATTCCTGGTGAAGGAGTGTGTTGATTATCCGTTCTTTAACTCTCTGGATGTGTATTTCTACGGCTCATTTTCGCTTCTTTATTTATTGCCGGTGCTTGATGGCTGCGTGATGAAAGAGTTTTCGAAAGCCATTTTGGCCGAAGACTTTACTCAGCGCCGATACTGGGAATATGAAGCAACACCGAATGCTGAATTGATCGATGAGAAGTACCAAGGCGTGCGTGCTATTCGAGGTGCGGTTATTCATGACTTGGGTAGCCCGTTCGACATCCAGCCTGACGCGTACAGCTGGCACAACGTGAAAGAGTGGAAGGACTTAGCACCGAAATACATTCTGATGGTGTACCGTCACTATCAAAACACGCAAGATATTTCTGTAGTTAAAGAGTGCTGGCAGGCTGTGACTGAGAGCATCGATTTCTTATCGAACTTGGTCGCTGAGGGCGATGATTTACCGCTAACCCGAGGCACAGACGATACCTTTGATAACCTGGCTTCTCATGGTATTTCAATTTACTGCGCGAGCCTTTGGGTTGCTGGCCTTCAAGCTGCGAGTGAACTTGCACAATTGATGGGCGAAAACGATCTGGGTTCGGATTACCTAACACGTTCGAAAAAGGCATTAGCAACAGTTGAGCAAAGCTTGTGGGATGAGAAAGAAGGCTACTACCATTTCTTCGTGACGCCAGTTCAAGCCAAGCATCTAACGGGCGAAGGCTACCAAAACCTGGAAACCTTAGGCCTGACTTTGACGGGTGATACGATTGCTGACAAGAATACGCTCAATGCCTATCTCAATGAGACCGATACCTCCATCAACATCAGCAAGGTATCTCAAAGAGTCTCTAAGAAACGCTTACTGAGTGAGACCGCGCCTCAAGCCTTTACTCAAGAATATCTAGAACTAGTACCAGATTCAGACAACAGCTTTGGTGATGCACTGCTTGCAGACAGCTATCTCAAGCTGATTGGTTTGGAGGGCATTTTCCCGCAAGAGCGTATTCAACGCGCATTGGACTATGTTTATAAACATAACTTTGAGATCAACAGCCCTAAGCTGGGTGTGGCGAATATGACATTGGCAGATGGTTCACCACATGAGGCTTTTCAGGCACAAGATGTGTGGATTGGTGTGCAATTTAGTGTCGCAACAGCGTTGAGTTTAGCGGGCAAATCGCAGCAAGCAGAAACATTGATGGACACCGTGTATACCGCGCTGTATGACTATTCAAAAATTCCATTTGCCGCGCCAGAAGGGTTCAATTGCTCAGTCTCATTTGATGAGAAAGATCTTTCAGAGTCTTTTAAATTGTCACAAAATGATGCGAAAAAGTGGCTTACTGCACTTAAATTGCAAAAGTGTGTGCTGTCTGACGGTCGAGTTAGTCCTGACCTGACTAAAGACAGTGATAAATTTGTTAGTATGTTGCAAGGCGAAATTTCAGCGGAACAAGCCATGATTCTTCACAAATGGCTACTGAGCACCGGGTTGAAATACACCGCAGGTCGTTATTTCAGACCGGGGATGATCTTCGCCTACATGTATTAACTTAATGATACGAGTTTCAACGAAAGCTGTGGTATGCAGGTTGAAATAGGTGGGGAGCTTTCGGGCTCCCCAAATGTCACTGGATTAGGGTATCGAGATGCGCACTAAAACTAAAAAAACAACCGTATACGATGTAGCGAGACTCGCTGGTGTTTCCCCAAGCACGGTTTCTCGTTTTCTTAATCGAACCACTTATGTGTCGGATGATAAAAGCCAGAACATCGAGCAAGCAATCAAAGACACGGGCTACAAACCCAATTTTCAAATGCAAGAGAACATCAATCGCCGTTCATTGACAATCGGTGTATTGGTGCAACACCCTGACAGCCCTTACACCAGTCGTATTCTCAACGACATGGAGAAAACTTTGATTGCTCAAGGTTACTCTTTGGTGATTGCGACAGGACATTGGCAGAAAAAACTGGAATTACATGCACTGGAGTATCTGGCGAAAAGTAATGTTGATGGCATGATCATTGTGACCGGAAGCGTGAGTAAAGAAGATATCGCCAAATATGCACAAGACATCCCGGTCGTGGCGGTGGGGTACGACATTATTGATGACAACATCCGCACGCTCAACATTGATAATGTGCTGGGCGGCTACATGGCGACCCTGCACTTACTGCAACAAGGGCATGTGAATATCGCTCATATTAAAGGGCTTTCAAGTCAACCTGATGCGGGGAACCGCTTTGAAGGCTACAAGAAAGCGCTGCAAGAGGCGGGTATAAAAGTGATGCCAAAACTCGTCAAACAGGGTGACTTCAGTAGTGAATCTGGTTATGAGAAAACCGTTGAATTAATAGAGTCAAAGGTTCATTTTTCGGCTCTGTTCGCAGCCAATGACCAAACCGCTTACGGGGCGATTAAGGCGCTACACGATCACGGTTATAAAGTTCCAGAAGACGTGTCGGTGATTGGATTTGATGACTTGCCGACGTCTAAGTATTTCACGCCAGCCCTGACGACGCTGAGACAGCCGATTGAAGAGATTGGAGAGGTGTGTGCTCAGTCGATCTTGAACTTGTTATCTGGCGAGCGACATGAAGCTCGTTTACCACCGATTGACTTAATCGTCAGAGAGTCGACCAAGTCTTTGTATCGTTAATTTCAAGACAAGCATCAAGGTGGTGCGTCCGTGATGATTCGTATTGATATTAACGCGGACCATGGTGCAGGTAAGCTAAAACACTTCTGTCCCACTCTTCTTAGCTCCGCCGAACGGAGCCCTTCGAACGTTCTAGAATAGAACAAATTAAACCAATCCATATGTACGGTGTTTATACGGATATTTTTGGTAGGCTTCTTACGAATATCGCTTTCGATTCACACAATAGCATTATACTTATTGAGCCTCATAATAGACGACAGCAATATAATAAAAACGTAGATACGGAAGAGTTACGTCTGTAAAGCGCGAGGCATTTACATACAGTTTTAGCTATGAGGAGGTCAAATGGGTGACTGGGACTATTTATATGACATGCATAATGAAGGTTATAGCGCTGATCAGATAACTGACGCAGCAGGTTGCGGGTATAACCCATATGATATTAACCTAGATCTACATGCTTTAGGGTTATCTCCTAAAGAATGGGAGGCGACTGATAGTAATTTTAATTCAGAGTTATCCAAAGTTAACCCCAAGTTAGAAGTGATCTTTGAGAAGTTGGTGGATAATGCCGAAGCTTTCTACGATCTTACAAATCGTTATTTGCAGATTTGGGGGGAGTTAGGAGAGTTATATGCCGAAATTAACTATGGGATTAAGCGGCATAAACCACATACTAAAGGGTCAGACGGAAAGCTAGGAAATGACTTCATCGAAATAAAAACGATTTCTCCTGAAAAGAATAAAGAAGAAGTGAAAGTGAAACGCGCTGGAAACTTTAATAAGCTTCTAATTGTAAAAATATCCTCCGACTTTACGTTTGAAGGGCAGCTAATCGCCCGAAAAGATCTACCGAAAGGTGAAGGTAAACATGCAAGAGCTTCATGGGAACGTAAGAAAACTGTAGTCACAAAACCACAAACTGTAATCACAAAATCAATGACTGGCTCACCTGAAGCCAAAATATATGCAGCCCTAAAGGTTCCTACTTATTTAGATGCCGAACTTCAAAACAAGCTTGGTTTGTCGGAGTTAGATTTCACAAAAGCAGTTAGTGAGCTTTCTAAATCCCAAAAGATTAAGCGTTCACTAGAAGATGGTAAAAAATGGGTACGCAATACAAAGTAACCTAGTAAATCGATAAGACAGATTTGCAACGATTGGCATTCTCAGTTCAAGTTGAATTTAGTGCTTACAGTTCAATTCTAAATAAGTTGAGTGGTGGCGTCGTTTACTGCTTAACGTTACATCAGCCAATCCACAATCTAGTAAATTAGTAAAATCGTTAACTCATAATTGCCCCAAAGCTTGTTAGAGCAAATACTCATTCACATCGAATTAATGTGATTTTAGATTAGTTTACCTAATCATTAGATCTGACTCAGGCTTGCTCATAGTGTGGACTTTTATGTCCCCAATTCTGTCAGCAATTCAATCACTTTACTTTTTGATATAGAGTGTAAGCTGTTGTTTTAATTCGTCATACAATTGTTCCTGTACTTTTTCTAACTTATATTGATTACGATCGAGGCACAACCTAAGTTTTCCAAGGACCGGCAAACCATCCAACTTACTAATAGTATCCGGGTGACTGAAAGAAGAGCGAACCGTAACTCCTAAGCCAGCATCAACAGCGCTCCATAAGTTACTCAGACTTCGGCCAACAAAGGTAATTTTCCATGGAATCCCCTCGCGATCTAATGCTGCTATGGCTTGTTGTCTGATAATGCAAGAACCATCAAGCATGACTAGTGGTACAGGTTTAGAAATATTAATGGATTCTTTAAGATATTTATTTGATGGCCCATACCAGTACAGTGGTAATTCTGCCAGAAGTTCACTATATGGCGCCGATTTTTCACCTCTCCAGCCCAATGAAAAGTCTAACTCACCAGATTGAATGCCATCCATCAACTCCTGATGGCGCCCAACAATGGATTGCAATTGTAAATTTGGATGTGAGCGAGAGAATACACCTAGCAACTGAGGCAATAGTACGTCACTAAAATCTTCTTGTAAGCCAAAAACCACTTTCCCCGTCAATGAATTTTCCACTAACTGGTTTAAAGCTTCGTCATTTAACTGAAGCATGCGACGGGCATAAGCCAGAATAATTTCACCTGCTTCAGTCGGCTCTAGATGGCGGCCGATTTTGGTCACTAATGACGTGTGGCACTGCTGTTCGAGCTTTTTTAACTGGGCACTGGCCGCAGAGGGTGAACGATTAAGTCGTTCAGCTGCAGCTGCAAAGCTGCCTAACTCAATTCCTAAGACAAAACATCGTAAGGCATCTAAATCCAGACTCCGCATGTTCAACTATCCTGAAAATCGAAACTGTATATCAAAATAGTTTTGATTTTTTATATTAAAAAATCAACTTATTCTTTTCCAGTAGACGAAAAAACAGGGGAAATATATGGATACAAAAGAACAATACTTAATGAAACTGTTTGCTGAAATTGCTCCACAATTTCATAAAGTTACGGAAGATATCTTATTTGGACAGATATGGCGTGATGAGAGTCTGAGCACTCGTGATAGAAGTCTGATAACCATCACCGCGTTAGTGGTCTTAAATCGTGTGGAACAACTACCGGGTCATTTAGCTCGGGCATTCAGCAACGGGCTGACAGTAAAAGAACTGAGTGCAACAATGACTCATCTTGCTTTTTATGCAGGTTGGCCTGTAACGGCTTCTGCACTTGAGCGGTTAGATGAGATGGACCACAAGAGGAATGACAAATGCCAATGACACGAATTTCTATAGGTAATGAGTTATTTGAAAAATATAAGCATCAAATATCATACATTCTCCAGCAATGTTTAGAAGCTTATTTTGCAGTACCGAATGGAGACTGTTTTCAAATATTCGACATTCATGCCCCACAGCAAAAGGTTTTTAATTCGAATTATCCAAATCTGGCTCAAAGTCGTAGTGAATCTGGAATTTTGTTTCACATATTCGCTGGAAAATCACGTGACCATGAACAAAAGCGAGCCTTGTACAAAGCGTTGTGTGAGCAACTTCAGGCCCAACCCCCCATTCGTAAAGAAGATATCATGGTCATTGTTCAATTCAATGGCCCAGAAGACTGGTCTTTTTCCTCTGGTCAGTCATGGAAAGATGAAATGGAGATAATACAATGATAGCAATGCAATATAAAATCGTTCTCCCGTCTGATTATCCTATGGAAAAAATAGAAGCTCGTATCAAGGAAAAAGGTCACTTATTAGATGGGTTCCCAGGGTTAATTTTTAAAGCCTATCTTTATTCGCGTAAAGACGCGAAAAGTTATGAAAATCAGATGAATAGCTACGCCCCGTTTTATGTTTGGAGAGATCATCACGCAATGGTCTTATTTCTCCAAAGTGATGGATTCAAAGCTCTTTGCGAACAATTCGGTCGCCCAAAGGTTGATATTTGGTTCGTTGACGACGAGCCAAACGTTCCTGATTCGCACCATTCTCTTGCGTGTATTCATAATAAAGTCAACCAACATACAGATGTACACGGCTTAGATTATATCTCGTGGGAAACGCTCGGTTTAACGTGGTTGAGTAGCTCAGAAGGTATTGATGATAGTAGCGGTGAAGTTTACTCTGTGGGGTATGTTGCTCATGGTCAAAATAATATTGAGTAATGAGATGCATTAGGTTCACTAACATAATTAAGTGTGTTTTGACCTAAGCCAAAACACACTTTTGTCCAATTATCATTTTGAGCGACAGTTGCCCCGTTTATCTTGATTGCATATGCTAGCTATGTAAAACAGTATTGTTATTTAAGCCACATATACATGGCCACTTTCCCTACTCTGGAAAGTGGCATTTTTTAGTTAAAA
>NZ_MCSD01000034.1:0-5146 GCF_002872555.1 Vibrio sp. 10N.286.55.E10 | reverse complement strand
GCTTAACCATACAACACCCAAGGGGTTTTGTGGACTCAAAGAAATACCAAACGCTTGAATGAGTTTGAAGAGACTTTTAAATCAGTTTTCCAGATTATTTTGCCTTCAGTTTTTAAAAAACTGAAAGTAAAAGCAAAATTTGCTTGGCGACCATAGCATTGTGGACCCACCTGATTCCATGCCGAACTCAGAAGTGAAACACAATAGCGCCGATGGTAGTGTGGGGCTTCCCCATGTGAGAGTAGGACATCACCAGGCTCCAAATTTATTTTCACTTTTTTGAAAAGTGAAGACAAAAATTTTTCAGAATCGTTTTTAAACGATATTTGAATTGCTGATATAGCTCAGCCCGGTAGAGCGCACCCTTGGTAAGGGTGAGGTCCCCAGTTCGAGTCTGGGTATCAGCACCACTATTTAGTTGATTTGATTCATCAAGTTAACAACAGAATTTGTTTGACGACCATAGCATTGTGGACCCACCTGATTCCATGCCGAACTCAGAAGTGAAACACAATAGCGCCGATGGTAGTGTGGGGCTTCCCCATGTGAGAGTAGGACATCGTCAGGCTCAAATTGCTTTAAGCTGAATAGACACTGCGGAGTGGTAGTTCAGTTGGTTAGAATACCGGCCTGTCACGCCGGGGGTCGCGGGTTCGAGTCCCGTCCACTCCGCCACTTATTAGAAAGCCTAGTCTTATGACTAGGCTTTCGCCGTTTCTGGGTGTTGATAATTTGGTCTTTGACCAAGGAGTCCCGGTCGGCTACGACCCCAGTCACTCCATTACTTATAAGAAGCCTCGCTAGAAATAACGGGGCTTTTTTGCATCTAAATCATAGTGCTTCGCACGTCAGTCGAATAACTTGCACAAAAGACTTTCCTTTAGCCTACGTGTTACCCAAACCCAAACCCTACGATTAGGGTGACATCATTTCTGACTCCAGTTGTGAGTTGGCACTAGCATGACTTCAAACGCGGCTGAGTGCTCAAACACTCGAGCTATACGACGTTGTAAGTTAGGTTCATGAGACTGTTCTAATCAGCATGTCCATTTCAATACCTGAGGCTCTATAAGCCTTACAACTCATCCTACGTGCCCTGCGTTTGTGGATGTTCGCTTTATCAAGTTCAAGTATTAGCTAACAGCCCTTCGTCTACGAAACCTGATTTCTGTTCTATCTATGAATCTAGAGGGTGGTTCTGATGTGTAATTAGGAATCCATCATGGATGTTTCTGCTAAGAACACTATAGCCCTTAATGAGTCGACTTAATGCATTAAGCTTAAACCACTATTAATTGTATTGATCACCCAACCGGATTGAGATTCTCTGGTTCTAAGTGTAGGTCCTTAGGGGATGTTTACCGGTCTCTCTTCGACTCTGATGTGTTTGTTGACTCGACATGAATCTGTTGTGTTGACCACTTTACTCTGAGCATATTGATTTCTTGCTGGTTAGTTCAAGCTATGTTTTGGCTATTGCGACTAATATGAAATTAGAAAGGTCATTACTGTTTACTTGGTAGGAAGACAATCCCTCAAGCCATCGGCGGATAGTTTTGTGATTATTTTAAGAAATAGATAAAGCCTTAAACCTAGTGGATCGAACTATGAAATTGAGTTTTAACTTTGAAGATGCGAGCCAGATCTTTGTGGGATCTTTTGCTTTGGCCGTGCCAATTTCTTTTTCTGAAGAGACTTGGAAGTTAGGGGAGACTTTACCTACCGCTAATCTATTGCTGTTATTTTTACTGTCTGCGGTGTTCTTAGGCTTCTATACGTATGAGAGTGTCTTTCAAAAAGATGTTGTTGCACGGTTGCCGGTGTTTATTTTCAGAATAGTTATTGCTTATGTTATGACGGCCTTGGTCGTTGCTTTGGTACTGACTTGCTTGGACAAATTACCTCTATTGAGTGACCCTGTTGTATCGATCAAAAGAGTGATTGTTATTTCAATGCCAGCCTCTATGGGCGCTATTGTAGTGGATAGTTTTGATAAAGAGTGACTTGTGTATCATTTGGATTGAAGCGCCTTACAGAGCTTTTCTAGCGCTTATTTGATTTGTTATTTAGCTTTCTCATTTCTAGGCTTAGCATTGATTTTTTCAGCCGATCTTCTCAATAATAAAATGAGTAGTAACGTACTATGAGTGACTCTTACGTGAATGTGTCGTTTGTTGTTGGACGATTTTGAAGGGAGTTAAGTGGCGAAGATTTGTAGCTTTGGATGGATATAAAAACGGTTGGTTTTTGAATTGAATATGATATTTGAAATGTGAGGGTAGTTGTATTGAGAAGTTATGATCTTTAGATGCAAAAAAGCCGCATCAATGATGCGGCTTTTTTTAATTGGCTCCCCTTGCAAGACTTGAACTTGCGACATACGGATTAACAGTCCGCCGTTCTACCAACTGAACTAAAGGGGAATTGATTGTTTAGTCTCTAATCAAGAGAATGGTGCCGACTACCGGAATCGAACTGGTGACCTACTGATTACAAGTCAGTTGCTCTACCTACTGAGCTAAGTCGGCATCATGAATCAAAAAGCTTATGCTTGATGATTAACTTGGCTCCCCTTGCAAGACTTGAACTTGCGACATACGGATTAACAGTCCGCCGTTCTACCAACTGAACTAAAGGGGAATTATTCTTAAAGCTTTAAAGAAATGGTGCCGACTACCGGAGTCGAACTGGTGACCTACTGATTACAAGTCAGTTGCTCTACCTACTGAGCTAAGTCGGCACATAATATTTCTTTGTGCTTTACTGTTGTTGTCTAGGACACCAACAAATAAATTGTGGTGCCCGGAGGCGGAATCGAACCACCGACACGAGGATTTTCAATCCTCTGCTCTACCGACTGAGCTATCCGGGCGACGAGGTGTATTAAACGTGTTTTCGCGTTCTGGGTCAACATTAAATTGCAAAAAAAGTATCGTTTGATGTTTTTCTATACTTAGTGGGTTGTTTTTGCTCATTTGGGGTGAAAAACCTAGGTCTAGCATGCCCTAATAGATAGTAAAACTACGGTTAACTACACTGAATGGGCGCCGAAATAAAAAAAGCACGTATGAAAACGTGCTTTTTTATTAAAAAATTTTTAGAGAGTTTAGTGTTTTACTTCAAACCTATTAACCCAAGCTTCTAATTCATTAGAAAGGGAGGCGAGAGTTTGGGTACTGTTATGACTTTCTATCACGACATTGCTCAGTTGGTTGCCGCTCTCTTCGATCATGTTGATACGCTTTGATATATCATCGCTCACCTGAGTCTGCTCAGCGGCCGCTGTTGCGATTTGATGACTCATTGATGAAATCGACTCTAATGCGACAACAATCTGTTGTAGTGCTTCAGAGGCGTTTTGAGACTCTGTTACGGTGCTTTCACTGGTCGCGGCACAAACTTCCATAGTTTGAATTGCGTTGCGAGATCCGTCTTGAAGGTTATTAATCATTAACTGAATTTCTTTGGTGCTTGATTGTGTTCGACCTGCAAGGTTACGAACCTCATCTGCTACAACCGCAAATCCACGGCCTTGTTCGCCAGCTCGAGCTGCTTCAATGGCTGCGTTAAGTGCCAACAGGTTAGTTTGCTCCGCTATATCACCAATCACATCCAATACTTTCGCAATGTTGTTTACATCGTTATCTAGGTTAGCGACAGCTTCGCTTGCTGTGCTTAGTTGGCCTGCTAGGCCTTGAATGTTGTCTACTGTGTTGTGAATCAGTTGTTGGGTATGCTGGCTCTGTTTATCGGCCTCGTCGGTGTTGCGCGCGGTATCGCTAGCTGAATCAGCAACGTTATTGGCTGAAGAGGCCATCTCGGTCATTGCTGTCGCGATCATCTCTGTTGATTGCTGTTGGGTCTCTGTTAGTTGAGCAATTGACCCAGCACGGTCTTCTACGCGCTGCAGTTCTCCCCTTAATGCCAGCATTGAAGCGTCCAGGTTTGATACCAACTCAGCCAGTGACTTACTCATTTGTTGTACGGCGTGGTAAATACTGCCGTCTGTCGCCTGAGTTTCGAAAGAGGTTTGAATTCGACCTTGTGCTACGGCTTGTACAGCTTCTCTTACATCTTTAGGTTCGCCACCAAGAAGCGCTAGCATGCGTTTAATAGATACAATTAGGCTCGATAGAATAAGACCAGCAATCACGACACAAAGGAACAGCTGCCATTGAGCGGTAGACCAGAAACGAGCGTTAACTTCATTGAACCCGATACCTGTTCCGACAACCCAGCCCCAATGTGGTGTTTTCTCTGCTATAGACAGTTTTTCTTCAATCGTTCCATCTGGCAGTTTTTGTGTCCAGGTGTACTCAATGATCTGCCCAGTACGATTACCAAGTACTCTTTGGATTAGCTGACCTACACTATTCCCGTTGCCATCTTTAAAGTCGTTAAAGCTGGTTCCGTGTAATTGAGGATCTAATGGTGTCGCGACAAACGTCATGTTCTCATCGGCTACGTAAACATATTCATTATCTTTATAGATGTTGTTACGTAGAAGGCGAGTAGCTAGTTGCTTAGCTTGCTCTTCTTCTAGAGTGCCATCAATCGCCATTTTTTCGACTTCAGTAAGGATGCTGTATGCACTCTTAAATAGCTCGGTCACGCGAGCTTTGTTGTCCATGTTGCTCGCGACTCTCAATGTCCATAAACCAGTAGCGGTCAGTGCTAGCAGGGCGATCAAGATGATGCCCGATAATAAGTAAGCTTGCGTTTTTAGTTTCATGTTTCCCCGCGCAGCGATTCAATAATTAGTATTAGGTATAGTTCATCGAATCTTAATCTAAGTCGTGTATGGCAGATATTAGAAAGATATCAAAACATGATAGAGATTAAATTTTCGAAGAAAAAAAAGTAATGAAATGGAATTCTGTTTGTTTTGATGTGACGGCTTACGGAGTTAAGGTGGGGAAGGGGATTTCTGGGATTAGTTGGTTCTGTTGGAATAGAGGTTCTTTATAGAACTTAGAATCAACTGCTGTAGTGAAGGTACTAGAAGGATATAACTCAACTTATCGAGACTGATTAAGAGTTGCGTTGAGCTGATGTGTCTATTGAATAGAGTTTGTTTTTGTTCAAACGAAAAAAAGCCAAGTCTTTCGACTTGGCTTTCTTGAATGTGGCTCCCCTTGCAAGACTT
>NZ_MCSD01000033.1:0-1575 GCF_002872555.1 Vibrio sp. 10N.286.55.E10 | reverse complement strand
TATCTTCGTATAAGGAGGTGATCCAGCCCCAGGTTCCCCTAGGGCTACCTTGTTACGACTTCACCCCAGTCATGAACCACAAAGTGGTGAGCGTCCTCCCCGAAAGGTTAAACTACCCACTTCTTTTGCAGCCCACTCCCATGGTGTGACGGGCGGTGTGTACAAGGCCCGGGAACGTATTCACCGTAGCATTCTGATCTACGATTACTAGCGATTCCGACTTCATGGAGTCGAGTTGCAGACTCCAATCCGGACTACGACGCACTTTTTGGGATTCGCTCACTATCGCTAGCTTGCTGCCCTCTGTATGCGCCATTGTAGCACGTGTGTAGCCCTACTCGTAAGGGCCATGATGACTTGACGTCGTCCCCACCTTCCTCCGGTTTATCACCGGCAGTCTCCCTGGAGTTCCCGACATTACTCGCTGGCAAACAAGGATAAGGGTTGCGCTCGTTGCGGGACTTAACCCAACATTTCACAACACGAGCTGACGACAGCCATGCAGCACCTGTCTCAGAGCTCCCGAAGGCACACCTGCGTCTCCGCTGGCTTCTCTGGATGTCAAGAGTAGGTAAGGTTCTTCGCGTTGCATCGAATTAAACCACATGCTCCACCGCTTGTGCGGGCCCCCGTCAATTCATTTGAGTTTTAATCTTGCGACCGTACTCCCCAGGCGGTCTACTTAACGCGTTAGCTCCGAAAGCCACGGCTCAAGGCCACAACCTCCAAGTAGACATCGTTTACGGCGTGGACTACCAGGGTATCTAATCCTGTTTGCTCCCCACGCTTTCGCATCTGAGTGTCAGTATCTGTCCAGGGGGCCGCCTTCGCCACTGGTATTCCTTCAGATCTCTACGCATTTCACCGCTACACCTGAAATTCTACCCCCCTCTACAGTACTCTAGTTCACCAGTTTCAAATGCAGTTCCGAGGTTGAGCCCCGGGCTTTCACATCTGACTTAATGAACCACCTGCATGCGCTTTACGCCCAGTAATTCCGATTAACGCTCGCACCCTCCGTATTACCGCGGCTGCTGGCACGGAGTTAGCCGGTGCTTCTTCTGTTGCTAACGTCAAGAGATGCAGCTATTAACTACACCCCCTTCCTCACAACTGAAAGTACTTTACAACCCGAAGGCCTTCTTCATACACGCGGCATGGCTGCATCAGGCTTTCGCCCATTGTGCAATATTCCCCACTGCTGCCTCCCGTAGGAGTCTGGACCGTGTCTCAGTTCCAGTGTGGCTGATCATCCTCTCAGACCAGCTAGGGATCGTCGCCTTGGTGAGCCATTACCTCACCAACTAGCTAATCCCACCTAGGCATATCTTGACGCGAGAGGCCCGAAGGTCCCCCTCTTTGGCCCGTAGGCATTATGCGGTATTAGCCATCGTTTCCAATGGTTATCCCCCACATCAAGGCAATTTCCTAGGCATTACTCACCCGTCCGCCGCTCGACGCCCATTAACGCACCCGAAGGATTGTTAGTGTCGTTTCCGCTCGACTTGCATGTGTTAGGCCTGCCGCCAGCGTTCAATCTGAGCCATGATCAAACTCTTCAATTTAAGATTTTGT
>NZ_MCSD01000032.1:0-345 GCF_002872555.1 Vibrio sp. 10N.286.55.E10 | reverse complement strand
GACGACAACGCGCCGGAGTTCACTGGGACCAACGACGACGGTGAATACAGCTTCAGCTACAACGAGAACCTAGACGGCACGACCGTGATCGGCACCGTGAGTGCGACAGACGCGGACGGTGAGTCGGTGACGTACAGCATCACGTCGGGTAACGACAACGGCTGGTTCGAAATCAACGCTTCAACGGGTGCGATTACCCTAACGGATGCGGGTGTGTTGGCCGCGTCGAACGACTTCGAAGCGCTGGCGAACGTGCACAATCTGAAAGTGACGGCGACAGAAGCGGGCGGTCTTGGCGATGTGAAGTCGACCGAAATCGACGTGACGCTGAACGAGCAGAACCTG
>NZ_MCSD01000031.1:0-25771 GCF_002872555.1 Vibrio sp. 10N.286.55.E10 | reverse complement strand
AAAGACTAAAAGCAGATACGAGATTCGAGTGTCAAGATGCGAAAAGACTTAACAGAAAATTTGCGACACGCGCTATGAGAGGCAAAAAAAAGAGCGGATAATTCCGCTCTTCGTATCTCTCATCTCGTATCCCGAATCCGCTACTAGCCAATAACGCTAATCGGGATCTCAGCCAGTTGGTTGCCTTGGTTAGCAGGGTAAACGATGTATTCACCGTGATACTTCACTGCAGACTTATAGTCCGTCACTTTGTGAAGCATGAAGCCTGCTTCCATCGCTGCTTGAATAAACTCAGCGTGGTTGCCACGAACAAACCAGTTCATTGGCTTAACCATTAACTCACCATCGAAAGAGTCGTCACACTGTTTGCCACACAAGGCAAAAGAGTGCTCACCATCGGTGAAGAACTGAATCTTGCCGCCAGTCGTTAGCTCGTCTTCACTCGATACGCTCCAACCCATCTCGTACATTTTGTCCATGAACGCTTCAACATCACTGTCTTTTAGCGCTTTAGGCTCTTCGCCTTCAGGGAAAAAACGTCCGTAGAACGCAGAAATACGTTTAAAGGTAAAAGTTAAATCAGAGTTGTTGCCTTTTGAGCGACCCTGCTTCTGCCAACGAACTAAGTCAGGCACAATCACGCGATCATACGCTTGAGATTTAATCGCTTTTGTTACCCAGCGAACAAGGTAAAGATTGTTCGCGATAGGTGCGTCAATGGCTTTGCCAGACTTATGTAGAGCATATAGCTCGCCTAACGCATCGTTCACTAACTTCTGAATTTCAATATAGTATTTTGACATTATGCCTTCTTTCCTAATGTCCAATATAGTAATGCTGACAGTACTGCACACGCAGCCATTACCATAGCCATAGACCCTGCACTGTCACTTGGTAGCATCGCAACGATCGCACCAACGACAGAACCAGTACCAAATCTTAATGTTCCTGCAAGCGATGAAGCCGTTCCTGCCATGTTCGGATAACCACTCAACAGCAGCCCCATAGAATTACTGCCAATAGTAGAAATGGTCCCAATAAATAGCATCACAAACGGCACAATTCCCCAAAGCCCGAGATCCAATGCCCAACCGACAAGTAAACCTACGCCAGCCAGTAATTGGATGACCAGCGCTGCCCTCAACATTGTATGAGAACCGACCTTCTTAACGATTCGACCATTGATTGTCGTCATCAGAATCATCGCAACAATGTTCAGACCAAATAGGTAACCAAACAGGTCAGGACGTACGCCATAGACATCAATGTAGACAAAAGAGCCTGCGGTTAAGAATGCGAACATCCCAGAGAACGAGAACGCACCAGAGAAAATCAGCCCCATAGCGGTCGGGTTTCTACATAAACGAGCGTAATTACGAATCGTGGTTTTAAAGCGCAATGGTTGACGATTGTCGACAGGCAGTGTCTCAGGAATTTTGACTATCACCGCGAGAATCACAATCACTGCAAAAATCGCCAATACCCAAAAAATTGAACGCCAACCGAACCACAACGCTAAATAACCACCAATCATAGGCGCGATAAGCGGTGCAACCGTCATTACTAAGGTAACGAACGACATGGTTCTTGCGAAATCTTCACGGTCAAACATGTCACGTACAACGGCTTGAATTATTACCGCTGCCGCTGCACCTGCGAAGCCTTGAGCGGTACGAACTAGTGTTAGTGCTTCAATACCATGAGTAGTGGCACTCACAACAGACGCGATCGCAAAGAAGAATACACCAATCAATAGGACAGGCTTGCGACCATAACTGTCGGCTAACGGACCATGTAACAACTGACCGAGTGCAAAACCTGCGGTATACGCTGTAAGTGTGATCTGCACTTCACCCGCTGTCACGCCAAGATCTTTGGCGATCGTTGGCATAGCGGGCAGGTACATATCAATGGCGAGTGGTGTCAGTGCACCAATCGCACCCAGAACCAAAAATAGCATCCAACCTAACTGAGGAGTTTGTGGTTGTGAGCTTGGTGTCTGTTGGGTAGATGTTTGCATAACTCTCCGACTAAGTACTAGGTTCTATGTGAGCACGAGCATCCACACAGTGATACACGAATACGCACAGTGATACACAAACATGCGTACAGCAATAATGGCTGAAACTGTCCTAGTACCAGTCAAAATAATCAGCCGACGCTATCCTTGGTCGGCTACATCTTCGATAGAAAGGGTTACTTCCAGATCGAGTCGACTTCTTCTTGTGTTAGGTAACGGTATTCACCTAACTCTAAAGATTCGTCCATCTCAATTTCGCCAATACGTTCACGGTGCAGTGCTTCTACTTTGTTCCCAAGTGCTGCAAACATACGTTTAACTTGGTGGTATTTGCCTTCGTGAATCGTTAGCAGCACTTCACGCTCTGCACGAACTTCTAGGTGTGCAGGAAGTGTTAGGCCATCTTCGCTCTTAAGCTGGATGCCCTCTTTGAATTTCTCAACGTAATCGTCTTCAACAGGTTCAACCAACCACACACGGTACGTCTTCTCGCACTTGTGCTTTGGCGAAGTGATACGGTGAGACCACTTACCATCGTCGGTAATCAACACAAGACCTGTTGTATCGATATCTAAACGGCCAGCAAAGTGCAGCTTGTCCATTTTGATTTCATCGAGTAGTTCAAACGCGATACGATTTGCGCCATCTTCATGCGAGCAAACAAAGCCTTCTGGCTTATAAAGCATGATGTAACGTGGGCCATGAACATTCAATTCATTGCCTTGCCATTCCACGACACACTCTTCAGTTACTTTGAGTGAACCGCTTTTTTGAATGACATCATTAACTGTCACTGCCTTGGATTTTAATAAGTGTGTTGCTTCTCTTCGAGTGACGCCTAATGCATCGCACAGAAATTTATCTAAACGCATGAATACCTCAACTAATCTAAGTCGGGTATTATAGTCACCTTTGCTCAATTAGTTGAGCTATTTCACACTATTTGTTTTCCTTCTTACAAGACGCGATATGTATACACTCCGCCCGTACCAAGCTGATTCTGTAAAATCAGTGATTCATTACTTCAGAAAACACCAAACTCCGGCTGTGCTCGTGCTTCCGACTGGTGCAGGAAAAAGCCTTGTAATTGCAGAGTTGGCAAGGCTTGCGAAAGGTCGAGTGTTGGTACTTGCTCACGTAAAAGAGTTGGTTGAACAGAACCATGAAAAGTATGAAGGCTATGGGTTAAAAGGCTCGATTTTCTCTGCGGGTTTAGGCCGTAAAGAGACAGACCAACAAGTGGTCTTCGCATCCGTTCAATCTGTGGTTCGAAATCTCGATTCATTCTCTAACCAATTTTCACTGTTGGTGATCGATGAATGTCACCGTGTTCCCGATGAAAAGACCAGTAGCTATCAAAAAGTCATCACTCACTTGCGCGAGAATAATTCGGGTATCAAGGTGCTTGGCCTAACCGCGACCCCTTATCGTCTTGGTATGGGTTGGCTTTACCAGTATCACACCCGAGGCCAAGTACGATCTGAAGAACCCAGGTTTTTCAGAGATTGTATTTTCGAACTGCCGATTCGTTACCTACTCGACGAAGGTTTCTTAACTCCAGCGCGCATGATAGATGCGCCCGTATTGAGCTACGACTTTTCACAGTTAAAGCCAGCAAGCACTGGTCGCTACAAAGAAGCAGAGCTTGATATGGTGATCGAGCAGTCGAAACGCGCGACCCCGCAGATTGTCGACCAGATAATTGAACTGGCCCAAGACAAGCTAGGCATCATGGTATTTGCCGCCACAGTTCGACACGCGCAAGAGATTCTCGGCTTATTACCAGAAGGTGAAGCATCGATTGTGATTGGCGATACGCCAACACTCGAACGTGACCAAATCATCAATGATTTCAAAGAGCGTAAAATCAAATTCTTGGTCAATGTATCGGTATTAACCACAGGCTTTGATGCGCCACATGTCGATTTAATCGCAATTTTACGCCCTACCGAATCCATCAGTTTGTATCAACAAATCGTCGGCCGTGGCTTACGCCTATCCCCAGGTAAGAAAGAGTGTCTGGTGCTCGACTATGCGGGTAATAGTTACGACCTTTACCAACCTGAGGTCGGCGATCCAAAACCCGATTCAGACAGTGAAATCATCACCATCCCTTGCCCGGCGTGCGGCTTCAATAATAACTTTTGGGGCAAACTAGACAGCAATGGCTTCTTGCTTGAGCACTTTGGTCGTAAATGCCAAGGCTACTTTACCGATGAAGACACGGGCGAACGCGAACACTGTAACTATCGTTTCCGAGCGAAATACTGTGGTGAATGCGGCGCTGACAACGACATTGCCGCACGCATTTGTCATGAGTGTGATGCAACTTTAGTTGACCCAGACAAAAAGCTTAAGGAAGCGTTAAACCTAAAAGATGCGTTGGTGTTTGAGTGTTTAGAAATGGACTTGAACGTACTTAAGGACGACAAAGGTAAATCACAACTTAAAGTCACCTATCGCGGTGAAAACCAAGCGCAAGTGCATGAGTTTTGGTCATTAACCACCAAGAAACAGAAGCAGAACTTCAAAGACCAGTTTGTTCGCCCTCACCTAGCAGACAGACATCGCCCTTTTGAAGAAGCATCACCATCGAAAGTGGTTGCTCACCAACATAGGTTCCGCCCACCTCAGTTCGTGATTGCACGTAAAGTCGGACGCTTTTGGAAAATGAGAGACAAGATATTCGAAGACGAATTACAGCAGCGTTAAAGTTAAGAATAAAGGTAAGTATTACGTTCTTAACACTCGGCAGTTAGTGTTATGTATTAAAGCCTACGCCATTTAAGCGTTAAGTTTTTCGGTATCAAATTCTCATTATTAATCAGGTTCACTTTCTGTTCAGAATTACTTTTTTATACTGAACGCTATCAACCTTCTCTAGGATTCGCTATGTTTAGTAAAGCTATGATTTCTTTGTTTTCTATAAGCTTAGGCTTATTTGTTTCTACTGGCGCATGGGCTGACTCACATCATAATGGTCATGAATTAGTGCAGGACGTTCATAAAGCAGGAACCAGCATCGAATTTGAAGAAGATCAAGACGAAGTCTACGAAGCCGTACGAGAAGGCTACATTCGCCCTTTCTCAGAAATGTATGCCGCGGTTGAAAACGATCTTCATGGCAGAATCATAAAAGTAGAACTAGAAGAAGATGACGACATTTGGGTGTATGAACTAAAAATCAATTACCAAAACAACATCATCAAAGTCGAATACAACGCTGAGACGTTAGAAATGCTTATGATCAAAGGCCGCAACTTTAAAGACGCAATTAAACACGGCGACTAATTAAGTACGACGAATAGTTAAGCACGACGAACAGTCATTACAAGAATTAAGAAGAACAATTATGAAAATTTTAGTCGTTGAAGACGAACCTCGTTTGGGCCAACAAATTATTGAAACACTTGAGGGAGCCGACTGGGTTCCGGAGCTTTCTCAAGATGGTATCGACGCACTCTACCGCGCAACGTCAGAAGAGTGGGACGCGATTGTCCTCGATTTAGGTTTACCTAAGCTTGACGGCCTAACCGTATTAAAAGGCATTCGAGACGAAAACATCAACACACCTGTGATTATCTTAAGTGCTCGTGACACACTAACCCAACGTGTTGAGGGCTTAAACGCAGGTGCTGATGACTATCTAACTAAGCCATTTGAGATGGTCGAGCTGATTGCCCGTATTCGTGCTCAACTGCGCCGAGCGTCAGGCAGTGCTGCCCCTATACTTCAAATCGGAGACCTAAGCCTAGACACACGCAGTTCTAAAGTATTATGGCAAGGCCAAGCGGTTAGCCTAACCGCACTAGAATATAAAGTTGTCGCGTACTTCATGCATAACCAAAACAAGGTTATCTCGCGTACAGAACTGGTTGAACACATCTATAAACAAGACTTCGACCGTGACTCAAACACAGTTGAGGTGTTCATTGGTCGTATTCGCAAAAAAATCGCACCAAAGATCATTAAAACTGTTCGTGGCCTTGGCTACCAACTGAATGCTGAATAGCGCCCTATCTAATTACACTATAAGCAACCGTCAACAAAACTCAGTGTAATAGCCAATTAAATGGACAGCCTGTTCTGATCGTCGCAATACTGATAAGTCACGATGAGCAAAGGCAGGCTAGAAATGCATGAATCTAAAGAAACGAACACTTAAAAACATCAGTCTAAAAAGCCGCTTGCTCCTCGCTGCGGCTTTTTGGCTAGGTGCGATGATATTAGCGGCAGGTGTAGGGATTCCGAAACTTGTTAACGACTACCTCGTCGATGATATGAAGCAGCAGCTTGGCTTAACCATGGATGAATTAACCGCCAATATCGAAACCAATGACAATGGCAATTTGATCATGGCAGAGCGTCTGTCTGATCCTAGGTTCAACCAGCCCTACAGTGGTATTTATTGGCGTGCCGCTACCCAAGAACAGATCATTCGATCTCGCTCGCTATGGGATAAAGACCTCACCATTAAGCGTTCGCCGATTCACACATCAGTCAAAGGGCCTGAGAAAGAAAAGCTGATTTACATCGAGCAGGATATCTACCTGCCTGAACTGAGCGACCCTGTCACGATTACTATTGGTATTGATGAAGATCCGCTAGAATCCACACTGACCGAGCTTACTGGCCAAGTCTGGTTAATCCTAATGCTGTTGTTTGTTGGCGTGCTTATGTTGATCGGCATACAAGTCAGTTGGTCGCTGCTACCGCTCAGTAAAATGCAGCGCGAACTGGTGATGCTAAGAAACGGCGAGCAGCAAGGGCTAAGCGATAACTACCCGAAAGAAGTTTCGCCATTAGTATCAGACCTCAATGCTCTTCTTTTTCATTACCAAGAATTACTGGAACGAGCTCGTAACCACGCTGGAAACCTATCTCACGCATTAAAAACGCCGCTGTCGGTTCTGAAAAATGAGATAGAACGACTTCCTGAGGATGACAAGGCACTGCTACAACAGCCTATTCATCAGATTCAAAGCCAAATAGACTATCATCTTGGCCGTGCGCGCATGGCGGGTGCAATGAACATTCTTTCGGTGAAGTCTTCACCTTGTGAGCGTGTTGAAGCTATCTCAATGGCGTTTGATAAGGTGTACGCTGCCAACGAAATTACTATGATTAACGAGCTAGACTCAGAGATTGAAGTGGCGGTCGAAAAAACCGACCTTGATGAAATGGTCGGCAACTTACTAGAGAACAGTTACAAGTGGGCGAACAATATAATTCGTGTCCATGCAAATGAACTCGACGATGGCAACATTGAATTGGTGATTGAAGATGATGGCCAAGGCATTCCTGAAGAGAAGCTTCAGCAAGTGACCAAACGTGGTGTTCGACTTGATGAAACCACACCAGGAACAGGCTTGGGGCTTAACATCGTGAATGAAATGGCACACAGCTACCGAGGCAGCCTAACGCTCAGCAAAAGCTCAATGGGCGGCTTAAAAGCTTCTCTGGTGTTTAAACTAAGCAAAGGCTAACCACGTTCAGTAAAAGTTAAACGCAATAAGCCCTAGCGCAATGCTAGGGCTTAGTTCAATCGACCTTATATACGACCCTATATATCGTTCACAGCAACATCCAAAGCTTGCGATTCATCACTCAGGGTCGTTGATCCAATCATTAAAATCCTACCATCTGTATAATAGTCATGATCTTCATTAATCACTTCCACCGTTGCCAATGGGTACTTGTCTAGCTCGATGTCAGGTAGTGACATTCGTATCTGATTAGCGAGCCTATCTCGCTCTTCATCAACATTAGGGTCAATGTTATGAAGTACGGTCACAATGCCTGAGTAAGGCGTGACTTTAAGGCCATCGTCATAGCTAATTGCGCCTAACCACTGAGGCTGGTTAGTTTTAATATCAACACCTGCACGCCACCAGCGAATATGGCTGCGCTTCATCAGGTTACCCGGCAATTGAAACGCCATATCTTGTGGCTTATCTCGCCAATATAAATCAGACACAGGTGGCGTTTTGTCTCTAAGCAATGCGAGATAACCAGCCCATTCAATCTCATTTCGAGAGAATGTTTGATTCTCTATCCAGCCTAATTGCTTCATTAAGTCTCTTGGGGTTGCGCCAACATAAATGACGTTGATCGCTTGCGCTGAATAGAATGACGATTTGCCTGGGAATGCTTTATAGGTAACCGAATTCCAGTCGACTTTGTTTATTTGAGCCGTCTCTGGTTGATTCTGAAAGTCATCCGCTTTCCAAAAAAAGTGAGCGTAGTTTGCAAACAATACCCATGCCAATAACAGCGCACTCGACTTAAGTACCAAACGTCGCCACTTCATTCGATAACCAATAATGGTGAAAACCAATACCGCTAATACCCCGAGGATCAAACTATGATGCTCAGAGATAAATATCTTAAGGCTATTAAGCCACGGAAAGTTTTCAACGCCGTGTGCCAGTAACATACCCCAAGCAACAAACTGTCCGCCACCAAGGGCCAAGCCGATAACGGCTAATACACTGAAGTTGCGCCACGGTACACGATGCGAGCCAGCTATAAATGGCACAACCCAAGCAATAGGCCCTAATAAACGAGCCAAAAGAATGATGTACGTGCCTTTGCGAGCAACCAGATAGCGGCAGCGCGCAATTAATCTTTTGGTTTTAGGACGAAACTTAATGAGCCTTCGTTGCGCCTTAGCACCGTATTTATAACCAATGAAATAACTGAGTTGGTCACCAAGCAAACCACCTAGCATCACCAAAACCAACGCCATCCATGCACCTGAATACAGCTGAAAGCCCGCTGCGATAAAAAAGGGCTCTCCGGGTACAAATAGGTTTGGGCCAATGAGAGCATCACCCAATGCTCCCAGAAAAAGCCCTAGTCCATCAAACATAACAACCTCAATGCTTACTGTTCTTTGTAGTGACCAAACTTGTAGTTCATCTCGTTGTTACGCATTTCGCCTTTAAAAAAGCGTCTTACATTGGCTTTAAGATAAGTAGAGCCTGTCTTCACAACGCCATCTTGGTCTAAACGACGTGGGTCAAAGCCAAAAGTCATATTCAGGAATCTAAATCGCCATGTTTTGCTCGCACGTTTTACGTAGTCACAGTCTTCACACAGTACGATCTCTTCATCGAAACCGCCGATCTCATCATGCGCTCGTTTCGTCGAGAAAATACACGCGCCAATCGCCGTTGGGAAAAAGAACTGGGTAGTAAACAAGCCTGCGTTAAATAGCCCGTAACCAAACTTGTGCACAAGCGGCAGACCTTTCGAACTCATGTACACTCCGGCCACTTCAAGCTTCTTCTCTTCTAGCTCGTAAAGCGCTTTCGCAAGGAAATTTCGAGGCAAGCTCACATCAGCATCTAAGAAAAGGATCCTGTTGTATTGCGCCAATGACGCACCTGTGTTTCGGCCAAGGCTCACACCACGATTTTCCATATGATGAACAGTTAATTTTGGCAACGCGTTTTCATAAGCTTGTGCCACTTCTCTTGTGTTATCTTCACTGTTCGAGTCGACAACAATTACTTCAAACTCTTGGTGGGTTTGCACGCTCAGCTCTTCCATTAAGCGGCTAATGCGTTTCTCTTCGTTTAGCGTAATTACGACAATGCTTACCGGTTCCATATTTTCACCTATTCATTCTGCTGTTTAATTAACACTAAGATTAACGAACCAAGCCTTAACCAAGTCTTAGGCAAACATTCATTTTCCGTTCATTAACTTGATGATTTAGCAGTGATATAAATAGATGAGAGTGGTGCTGTAAAAGGGGTTAAAATACGCGAAACAAGCGTTAGCGAACGTTTTATCTCCAAATGAACCCATTATCTAAGGAAATTCACTTTGAGATGGGCTTCTTACTTGCTCATATTGGAATGTGATGTTAGTATCCGCGCTCGCTTAAGCATGAACTCGTTTGTGTCTAAGCATTACCACACACTCAAGGTCGCATTGAGGTGTGAAGTTAATTTTTACTAATTTGAGAGTAAAACTATGAAATTTGAAGCAGTAGTACGTACTGAACTAGGTAAAGGTGCGAGCCGCCGCCTACGTCACGCTGGTAAATTCCCAGCTGTAATCTACGGTGGCGAAGCTGAAGCTGTAGCTATCGAACTTGTTCACGCTGAAGTGATCAACCAAATGGATAAGCCTGAATTCTACGAAGCAATCACTCTACTGATTGACGGCGCAGAAGTTAAGGTTAAGCCACAAGACGTTCAACGTCACGCGTTCAAGCCAAAAGTTGAGCACATGGACTTCATCCGTATCTAATTCCCTACCAAGGAATAAGATTGGATTAATCCAGCCTTCTGCATAGAAAAGATAATCGATCTTACCAGTCGAGAAATCTAGAAATTCGAAACCCCGATGCTACCAACATCGGGGTTTCACCGTTTTTGAGCCCTCAAAAACGTCGTAAATCTCGCGCAATACACTGAAAATAATCAACTTTCCTCTTCCCCACTTTATCCCGTTCTTGCTTGGGTGGATTAAGGGTGGACGAAAGGTGGACTTATACAGTAGTTTTTCTAACAGTAAGACTAGACCGCTTTTTCGCTAGGTTCAACACACGACTCAAACAAAAAGACAAAACCGACTAGCATCTAGAATGTTACTTGTATGGCCTTGTACGCATTTCTAAACGAATAGAGTAATCTAGAATAAGAACTACTCCTTTGGCATAACTCGCTAGCGCTGAGAGCCGTCTACTTATATTCATGTATATTGGATTGGGCTTTACCACCACGTAATACACTCCAGGCTAATCAAACAACACTAAAAGGCGATCTAGAAAACACTTCTAGCCTTTCGTTCATTCTTAACACCACCTTCCAGCTTAATCACTACAACTCTCATTTAATGACATAACACGCTTAAACTAACCATTAGCCAATAAACCTACTAATCCAGTATTAAAACTTTAAAGGCCTATAGGCATTCACTGATCCGCACAGTCACTTTTCAAAACATAACACTCGACTTCCCTGACCAAAAATCACGGATTCGGAATCCGAATAATTAATAGAACGTCTATACAAACCAAAAATATTGAAGAATTTGGGTCCAAGAATTTGTGATGTTGGGGCTCTGGTCGCATCACAAGCATAAACTCCCGCAACCCCCACCCTCATGCACTCTAGGTGACACTTTCAGTTCACCTAGAGTGCACGGATTTAAAGGGCTAACGAGAGATTTTATTGACAAAGTAACGTTGACACTTTTTTGGAAAAAATCTCAATCCAGATTCTAGTGCTAATGCTTAAAAATCAACGGCGTTTTGAAGGAGAAAAAAACGAGTAACTCTAAGATTTTCAATACAACTCGTATAATAAAACTCGTAAAAGTGAGGTTGCCGAAGCAGAATTGTAGCGGATATCCGAATTCGCGAATAAAAAGGAGTAATATTGAGATGGTTGCAGCTATGAAAAAGAAGCGGCCTGATTAGCTAACTTTCCTTAGGCTCTTCTTTCTAGAATACTCGTAATGTCTTTTTTGAGTTCCTCTGAAAGGCATTCGAATTGTTCTGGTGCAACTAAACCTTCCTCGCACATTTGCATGAGCTGGATAAATGCACGGTTTCGAGAATGGCCATCAAAAATAAGCTTCATTTGCTTTTGAGATTCTTTGGAGTGCTGGCACATAAAATTGAACCTTTCCCCTACAGGTTCTGATTCATCAGTAATCGCTTTTATGGTTTCATCTAGTTGACGAGTACAAAACCGTTGCGCAGCTTCGCTCTTTATTTCGCAAAAGATTTTCCAATCAGACTCTTTGATATTCATATCGACCTCCATAAAGTGTTACTTCTTAGGGTAGAACATGGCGCCATAGTCGTTTGTTACATGAATTATATCGCCAATAGTTTCCTATCGGTTACTTCAACTAACTCTCGAAAAAAACGTATGCACTTGTCTAGCTCCTCACGCTTCACTATATGAGAAGACTGTTTATCAATTTGTGCTCTATGGACCGCTTCACCACGCTTTCTAAGCCAAGAGTTTAACGCAGTTCTTGAATCTTTTGCTGTGTGAAAGTTACCCCAAACCCAACTTTCAGTAACGTCTATACCGAAAAACTCTTGGAATAGATCCTTAGTTTTCTTAGAGTCTGGATTATTGAAAACTTTAAGATGATCATGCAATCGCCCTGTTATTATGCTGCCAACCTGAGAACCCATAACCATTCCATATTTAGCATTAATTAATTCGGAAGCTATATCTTCAACATACGTCTCCCAAGCAGTCAAAGTCATGATCAAAGTTGCTCGTTTTAGCACCTCTGGTGGACGCATACCACTATCACAGTGATTCATCGAATCATAACAGGCTATTAACTCTTCTGAATCTGAAAGGGCTAACTCAAATTCCTTTCTTGCTTGAGACATATACATATATCCTCCTTATTCATATAACGCCGCGTTAAGTAGTGAGCAACGATACCACCTAGCCTAAACCATTGCCCCGTGAACACAAAAACTGACTTGAATTGTAAATACCAAGCGTTGAAAATCTGCCTAAAACGCTTTGTTATATGCGTGGTCAAGGAAACCGTTCAATCCATTGCTTAAGATAAATCAGTGTCACAACACCAAAAAGAACACGAGTCATTAGCTTTAGTCGTTGAGTCATTTGGGGATGTTTCACCCAAACAAGTTCAAACAATGCATAACTAAAAACTAGACCTAATACCCATAATATATTGTATAAGTTCAAGATTGTTCCCTTAACGTAGTTCAATACAAACTAGTTCATTAGTTATCAATAATATCTAGTATGCAAACGAGATCCTGAGCGTTGAGGGAAAGATCAAATAATCAACCAGAATTACTGCTTATTATGTCAATAGCATAGCCCAATTAAGGGGTGAACAACGCCTTCACCCAAACTAAAACATTGTGCCATAAACACTAAATTTGAATTAGATGCAAAATGCCGAGCGTTGTGAATGATCTTCACCCGATAAAATGGACACCCTATTCTCTTTAACCCGTCACGACTTCATACTCATGTGGGGTTCGATATCCGAGACTTGAGTGCAGTCTATAACGGTTATAAAAATGCTGGATATAACCGGCAAGTTTATCTCTAAGCTGCTTCTCACTTTTAAAACTATTTTTCCTAATTATGTCGCCTTTGAGCGTATGGAAGAATGACTCCACCTCCGCATTATCGGTGCAATGACCTGGACGATTCATACTTGGGACAATTCCATTTTTTGATGATAAAGCTTGAACTTCATGGGCTCGATATTCAGAGCCTCTGTCGGTATGAAACAATAAGTGCTCTTGTGGCTTTCGATTTCTAATGGCCATTCTCAACGAACTCATCGTTAGCTGTGTACTCTTCTTACTACCAAGCGACCAACCGACGATTTTACGTGAGTAAAGGTCGATAACGACGGCTAGATACATCCAACGTTTACCTTGCTTTATATACGTTAGATCTCCAGACCATTGTTGATTAACTGCCGTTGGTTTTGGTGTGTCTTTTTTAATATTCTTAATCGATTGATAGAACCGATGTAGCTTGGCCATTTTCATGTAAATGCGATAACTTCGTGCTCTTAGCCCTTGCTCTCTCATGATCCGAGCCACACGCTTGCGGCTAACCAAAACGCCTTGGCGCCTCAGTTCTGCATGAACTCGTGGGCTGCCGTAAGTCTCTCGACTCTGGGTAAACACTTTAATTATACGCTTCTTCAAAGCATGCTCTTCTTGATCGTAGCGGCTTGGCTCTCTATCAAGCCATGCGTAGTAACCCGACTTAGAAACAGATAGAAAACGGCACATCAATACAATGGAATAACGCGTTTTGTAATGGGCTATGAATCGGAATTTTGTCGATTTTCTTGGGCAACGAATCGTTGCCACTTTTTTAGCAAGTCATTCTCGAGCTTAAGTTGTTCATTCTGACGTTCGAGCTCTGCAATCCGACTAGACTCAGTTTTCTGGCTCGGGATCTGAGTCCTTTTCTTACGTTTATCTTCCATAATAACCCCTTCTCTATAGTCCTTTCGCCATTTAGAAAGCATATAAGGGTGGATATCTAATGATAGCGCCACGCTTTTAACTGTAGCTCCTTCTCGAAGCGAAAGTCGGACAGCAGTTACCTTAAATTCCGTAAGATATTGTTGAGTTTTTTTACCTGATTTATAAGCTGGCATAAACACCTCCAATTACTATTGAAGGTGTCCACTAGATCGGGTCAACTACAGAATCCGTCTTAAACGCTTGTTAGGCTAATTTGGAATAATATTCTCATACACACCGATAGAATCAGGCTTTTTAATCCTTAAAGTTGATAGCAAACGTACTAAGTTCCTTTCATAGTTTTCGGGATTCGAAAAATCACCTATGACGCGATCATTCAATTCCTGACCAACTTCCGTAGACTTGAACTGTTCTGAGAATACAAAACCGTCCGTTGCCAAAGGTAATATACGGCTTGAACCACCTTCTCTAGCTTCTTTGGCTAAAGCTTGCTCAATCTCATTTAAGACACCATTACGCGATAGAGATTGTTCTGAGCATATAAGAATCACACGGTCGTACTTGCCTATGTTTTGCCTCATCATCTGATGTAATTTTTGACCAAACTCAGCATCATCTTCGAAAAACCAAGTTTGTACTCCATTTCGATTTAAGTCAGACTTTAGCATTCTTGCAAAGTCTGCATCTGGACCGCCATAACTAATAAATACTTTTTGCATAAGCTTAAACAACATCTCCGGATCTAATGTTTTAACCGAGTCTATTAAATAGAGACTAACCAACTCTGGCATCCCTGTAGATATTAAGAAATCGCTTAACTGTGGTTGGGATAGCGAACGTGCGACAGACTTCCAATCAACATAAGAACTACTAACCTCATTCTGATTATTGCTACAAAATGGTTCTAGATCTATGTCCAACAGCTTCGTGTCATAAAAGCTACAGTCTGACACCTCGCCATAGTCAAATGAACATGCTTCAAAAGTAACTCCTGTTAAATCACAGCTTACAAATTTTGAATCTAAAAGCCATGTGTCCTTGAAGATACTTGATTCGAGTTCAGACTCCGAAAATCTACAGCGATCTAATTTAGCTTCAGTAAAATTGCAGCGAGTAACGCGAGAATCATGGAATATTGCACAACTCAGATTTGACTCACTAAAATCAACATCAGGTAAATTTGCATCCGTGAAATCACAGTGGTTTAACTCGGCTTTATGTAAAGTGGCATTGCAAAAATTGCAACCAGTTAAATTTGACCCATGCAAATCTGCGCCACATAAATTCAAATTCGAGAAATCAAAATTAGATAAGTCTTGATTTGATAATGTTAACCCTTGAAAGTAGCGTTCACCTTTTTCAATTCGAGCACGCAGTTCCTCCACTGTCTTCGGACTTGTCTCATCCTGATATATTAAATGGGGGTTATCTACATACTTAAAATACTCTTGGATATCCAATTTTACCTACCAAATTTGATTAATTAGCCTAACGCCGCATTAAGGTGTGAGCAACGCTACCACGAAACTTAACCAAACCACCGTAAACACAAAACCCAACGATGGAATGAAAAATGCCACGTGTTGGGAATCACTCTTAAATGCTTTGTTATAGCTCAAAGAACGCCCTAAAGGCTGGTATAAGCTCATTAGCAACCAGCGATGGCGTCAAGTCATTCTCTAAACGCAGATATTTTTTATTCCTAATGAAACGGGGAAGCTCGCTATGTTCAACGTCTGGGAACACAACCGAGATGGGTAGAACTTTGTCTCCCTCACTAACTCGAGACAAAAAAGATTCCATTTCTTCTTCACACCACTTAGAAGATAGAAAATTCTTAGTAATGAAAAAAATAACAGCTCCAGAGTCGTCAATGCCATTCATAACAGCCTTGACTATAGATTCACCATACGAAATATCAATTTTATCATACCAAGTTGCCAACCCATGCCTGCTCAAATAAGGAATCAATTCTTCTACAAAAGGTTTATCTTTAGAAGAGTGACTTAAAAAAACTGGCAAATCTGAACCTATTGGACCCATTGGTATTCTACTAGAAACAAACTTGCGGTCATGGAACTGAAAAACAATATTAGCCAAATTATCCACATCTTCGGAACTAGGCACTTCTACTGAATTAAATCTCTTTCTCATAGATAGTTCGATCATTTGACTAAAAGTAATATCAGTTCTCAAACGCGCCCCGATTGAAGATAACTTTTCTTTCATTGATTCTATTTGTAAGTCTTCTGGTTCTTCATATCCAAGAACAACAAAAAATTCTAACTGATACACATTATTATTTACAAAAAGAGTGCACATGCCTAGTTGATATGGGTTTTGGCGATCAAGTAGTTCTTTTAGAACTTCTAAGGTCGACTGTCTATCTCCATAGTCACATTGCCATACGAAATCTCTATGATTTAACACTAATCTCTCCTTGAGCGATAACGCCGCGTTAAGTAGTGAGCGACGCCGACCACCTTACTTAAGCCATTGTGCCGTAAACACTAAATTCAAAGCAAACCAAAAATGCCAAGCATTGCGAATCTGTCTTAAACGCTTGTATGGATAATAAGCACTCCAATCGGGTAATGTGAGACCCAGGCTTTAGCTGCAACTAAAGCTTTCTATGTCGCAGTTCGTTTAAACGCTGGCTCCTCTATCGAGAGACCGATAACAAACATGAACGCTACATAGGACTTCAAGCATAAACCTCGAATAGTCGACTGGGTCTCGAACCCGCATTACGCAAGTATGAGTTAGCTTATTATGAATACCAAAATCAATCAAAGCATCAACGTTGGAGTTGATACCGGCAAAACACAATTAGACATCCACATCAGACCACTAGACCTATTTTTCTCAGTAGAGAACAATGATAAAGGCATCAAAAAAGCACTCAAAACGATTAAGAGTCACAGTCCTGAACGAATCGTTATTGAAGCAACAGGCCGATTAGAAATGCCTTTTGTTCTTGCATGTGCAGAAGCTCAATTACCTATTGTCGGAACAAACCCTGTCCATATAAAACGATTCGCTGGTGCTATTGGCCGCAGAGCGAAAAATGATCGTTTAGATGCAGAATTGATCGCCCACCATGGAGAAGCAATCAAGCCAGCTCTCACTGTCATAAAACCAAAAAACATACGCCTAATGAGTGACTTAGTCATTCGCCGAAACCAGTTGTTATCCATTCAAACCATGGAAAAGAACCGAATCCAGATACTTCCCGCTTCTCTCCATCCGACTATCAAACCGATGCTGACCACGATAAAAAATCAAATCACCAAGTTAGAAGAAAAGCTCGTTAAACTCATTAAAGATAGCCCTGAATACCAGGCTAAAAACACAATATTGCAGAGTGTCCCAGGAATAGGAAACATTGCCGCTGCATCAATAATTAGCAACGTACCTGAACTCGGTTACATCACGAATAAAAAGGCGGCATCACTGATTGGTGTCGCTCCAATCACACGCGAAAGTAGACGCTACAAAGGTAAGCGCGTGATCCAAGGCGGTCGAGCGCAAGTACGCACTGTGTTATATATGGCAATGATGTCAGCCATACAATGTAACCCTGTATTCAAAGTGACTTATGCTCGACTTTTAGCTGCAGGGAAACCTAAAAAAGTCGCAATAATCGCGTGTGTACGAAAGATGGTTGTGACCCTTAACTCTATGCTGAGAGATGGCGCCATGTGGAATGAAAATACAGCCAAAAACTAATCATTGACGCCATAGTCGTTTGTTATGTTGTCCAGCAGGATGCACGACCTCAACTATACTTTTTAAAGCAAACTTTAAGGAGCTATGGCTATGAAAATAGGTATTTCGATTTTATGTTTTTGGGGAATGATCAACTATGCATATGCTGAGCTCGAATTAACCTATGATAACTGGAAACCTATCGGGCAAACAATTATCGCCAACGCTAGTGCTGTCGAAATGGACATAAATAAGAAGTACCACTCCCTTAATCTTCTTGCCATTATGGAAATGGGCGTTTTACGTTTTGCGTATACAGAGGTATGGAATCATAAGAATATCAAGTGCCAGATAACTGAGTTCACTAAGTCAGAGAAATCTAATTTATTAGTCCGGAACACTTATTGGTTGGTTAACGACCAAAAAGTAAAAATGTTATCAGCGTGCGATCCTGACACTCCTATTGGCATTTCATATATTGCAAAAGATATGCAAAGCAACCTAGTATTATTCACTGAATTTGCTAGTTCAAAAGTAGAAACTGTAATGATAAAAAGCTTAGATGATGACTTTGAGTTAATGTTCTCGACTCAAAACTTCGCAGATGCTTTAGCCGAGATCCACAATCAAAACTGAATTGGCAACCTAACGCCCAATTAAGGGGCGAACAACGCCTCCACCCAACCTAACGAATAGTGCCATAACCACTAAATTTGAAGTAGAAGCGAAAGTGCCAAGTGTTGTGAATGCATCTTAAATTGCTTGTTATACGATTTTACTCAAGTGACTTCACTAACTCATGAAGTTCACTAATGCTGTAAGATTTATACTTATTGTAAAAATCTCTCGTATTAACAGAAGCATGAGACTCGTTGTTTATGCCAGCAACTGATTTGTAGTTGCAAATTTTTGCACTAATATTTCCGACTTCTAATCCAGACTTCAGTGATATTTCACGGGCATACTCACTTTGCTTACCTCTCGGAAACCCTTCACTTTTCAACTTTTTAAAAGCCTCTAAGCATCTGAGTTCGTTTAAATCATTCCACAACGAAGTATCTCTATAGCTCATAATGACCACCAACGTATTCTGACTGTTACCAATGAGAGTATAGGATGCTATGCACGCTATCGTATAACGCCCTGCTAAGGGGTGAGCAACGCAATACTGAAGCCGCCGCATACCGCCATTCAACGCATAGTAAAAATGCCACGCGTTGCGAATGTCTTAAACGCTTTGTTATATGCCAGTTTGCCCAAGCCTGATATTAGACCAATTCAAAAACTGGGCATGGAGTCCCTTGATGAAACTTCAGTTGCCAACAAGAGCCGTTAAAAGCCCAAATAGAGCAACGTTTGGCATAATCGCTAGTCTCGCCCGACGGTGCTACTAAAACTGACTCATATTTCAACAACTGAACCGATGGTTCAAGTTGGACACATTCATAGTTTTGCGAATGAATCCGAACCCCTGAAGGTTCTTCTGAACTCATCATTTCTATAATTGAAGCAAAGTCATAACTGGTACCTGATTTACCAACCTCAGAAAAGCGAGGATGAATCAGACGTTCGATATCTGGCAAGCTTTGACGTATTTCGTACTGATGAAGTTCGATTTCTTGCTCAATCAATATATCCATATATTCTCCAAATTCGATAAGGCATATAACGCCCTGTTAAGGGGTGAGCAACGCAATACAAAAGCCGCCGCATACCACCTTAATCACTTAAACCAACGCATAGTAAAAATGCCACGCGTTGCGAATCCCTCTTGAACAGTTTGTTATGAAAATTCACCTTGAACCACTATAGTCGCAGTGTTCTTCAACTAAGTTTTTTGGATAATTTCCTCTGCGAAGTTCATTACATTGGCGAGTCATTAGTTGCACCACTGAATTATTGGTTTCTTCTACATTGTAAAAGAGACTCAAATGCTCTTTCTGTTCAACCCCTGCATAACCAACATATTGTTTGTCATCAACAGCGACATCTATACCTAATATGATTGAATCCAGAGAGTAGTCGCTGAGGTTCTTATCGTTTTCATACGTTGCCGGAACGTTATAGAACTTGGCAGCCAACGGATTAAATACCGGCAAAAAGGTTTTCAAAATACCTTCAAGTACTTGTTCAGCTGGAGCACCTTTGAGTTGTTCTTCCGTAAGGTTCATAGAGCTAGTTAAAAGATACAAATTATAGTCAGGGTAATAGGCTAGCTCGCTAAAACAATATTTATCTGATTTGCTACATTTTGCGATTTCAAATATTTCGAATTGGTTTAACAGGACTTTATTTGGAATATCCAAGACGGATAGCTTCATATCAATGAACTTTGCATAGTTATTTCCTGATAACGAGGCGATTTTATTTTGCTCCCAAAATGAATGCTTGCTCTCGGATGCAGTAAGGGAGATTGAGTAAGAAATAGTTATTTTTCTATCAACAGGGTTGTGAGAAATGAGTTTCGCTTTAAAGAAACTTGTAGCTTTTTCAGAAATTGAGTAAAGCTGTCCGCTCCTAAGCGCTTGCGCGCTGATGTTTTTGTTGTCGTCCATATCTGATTTAACTTCACGCCCGGCTAATAGGTTATCTATTGCACGAGAGTTGAACGACAAGCTAGTACAATTAGATGAGTCTAGACATGACTTAATTGTTGATGCTGGATGGTAGTTCATAGAAACAGTGGAATTAGTCTCATCAACTTGAAATTCAGCCGCACTTGACTGGACGGACGTAAAAACTATTAGCATTGTGCCCAACACCGTCATCCATGGTAAATCTTTCATTAATGTATCCTAATTTTCATAACGCCCAATTAAGTAGCTGACAACGCTACCAATACACTCAAACTTAACACCGAAATCACTGAAGCTAAACCAAGCTAAAATTGCCAAGCGTTGACAGTCTGCTTAAATTGCTTGTTATATTAAAGCTGTAAACTAATTTATTGATTCAGCTGAGATGAGAGTAACAGTAACGAAAAAATCGCAAAGCTGTACCTGAGATCATTTCTCAACTTTATCAACCTATTATTGTTCAGGAGCTCCAAATCTTTACCAAAAAGCATCGGGACAAATAAGAACATACCAAAATGGAATACTACAAACGGTGGAGCACCTCTAGAGCGCCAATGTTCATGTTCCATTTCACACCATTCATCATAAAAATTCTTGCTAGATTTTATAAGTGGAAACAGTGAAACCAACACCGCGCAAACCATCAGAGTATTAAATAACTCACCCACATTAATCCCTTAATTTGAAAAATAATATAACGCCCAATTAACGTGTGAGCAGCGCATACACTGAACTTAAACACTGCGCCGTAAACACTACACTTAACCCGAAGTGAGAGCGCCAAGCGTTGCGAATCACTGTTGAATTATTTGTTAGGCTTAGTTCTTACTAAGTTAAAGCCCAAGCTCCTTAGCTAAGTGCCTTTTCGCATTTTTAATAGACCTAACTTCAGCACCCCAGGTTTTTCTTATCGTTTCTACCTTTTTCATTATAAGGTCCGTGTCTGGTTTTTCTCCCTCTAGAAGGGCTTGTAGCTCCTCTAATTGATTATTTCGGACAATCTTTTGGATAGAGTGATAGTTAGTTTTATGTGTTTCGTATAGCTGTACGATAGCTTTCGCCTCACCAACAATGTAATGCTCTCTTGTAGAGTAGGTATTGGAAATAGAGTTAGTTAACTGAAATAGGCTCTCAGTCAAAGACTTCTCAAACCGTCTGTTGAACATAAACTGACTATAGAAATAAGTAATAATGAGTGTGATAACCCATGTAATCAACCCAGCAACTACAGAGTTAAATAGAGACTCGTCTTCCAAAATAGTACTAATTACGCCTGACACATGAACCTCGTGATTGTGATGAAATTTAATCGGTAAGCCTAACGCCTTGTTAAGGTGTGAGACACGCAATACCTGAGCCTCCGCATATCACCTTAACCACTAAAATCAACGCATAGTAAAAATGCCACGCGTGACGAATCACTCTTGAACAATTTGTTAGTTTGCATATAGTTTAGGTAAAAACCATTTAAAATTTGCGGATGCTTCAGAATCCCAAGGCCAAACACCAGAAGTATCCGGATAGATGAACTGAAGGACTTTGAAATTATTGCCTTTGTAAAGCCAGTTAGCCCAACCAAAGTATTCAGCGTAGTATTCTGGACTTACTTCTTTGAAGGTTATATCAAATCCTTCAAGGAAGTCTGAATAGTATTCACCTGGCTTAAATATCTCACCAGCTTTAACCCTATTGTTGTATTCGTTTGCAATCCAATGTGCTACTTCTTGATTTAAACCGGTGATTATTATCTCTGGTTGACTGCTTGTTTTCTCTATACCAATTGAATAAGAGAATCCTGGGTACTCATCCTCTTCCATGATATGGAGAATATGACATCCGCACTGTTCTATATCTTTAAACGCTTTTTCTTCGTATTGATCCATAATCTACCTTTGTAAAACTAACGCCGCATTAAGGTGTGAGCGACGCTTGGCTACACTTGAGCGAAGCGAAACTGCCAAGCGTTGGGAATCACTCTTAAATGCTTTGTTATATTGAAACAAGTAGCTACAGCCACTTAAATGACCTTGGTCTTTCTTTGACTAAACTTCGTAAGTATTTGCTCATCGCTCTCTTCTTGGTTCGAGTCTGCTGAATAGAAAAAACTTACTGTTTGTTCATCTTTAAGTAACGAATAAAGAGTGGGTCTTAGCAATCTTGTTTTATTATCATTGAATTGTGTTCTTTTACCATCCCCACCATTTCTTCTAGCATCAAAGCAGTACAATCTATTTGGATCTTCACTATCACTTTCGGACAACGAACGTACCATCGAATCTTTTAAAAGATCAGGTTTATTTAAAGTAACTTGTTCTGGTATGAATTGAGCAAAGTATTCATTGAACTGCTTCAAGATATCACCAATGTTACTGCCATACTCAATACCAAAAAACTCCCTTAGCTCTTTCGGAGTAGTGTCAAAGCCAGCAGAGTTAACAGGGAAAGTTTTATTTATACTGGCATCATCTTGTCTTATAAACTCTGCTTTCATCAGAGCAAACTTGGGTTTTCGTTCATGCCTTTGATACAGTTTCGCTAAAACTATGTAGCTATAGCTCTTATACTTAAATGGAAAGGCTTCGATAACCCACCCCAAACTCTCCATATCTTCTTTGAGGAGCTTAAAACTAGCGAAAACACTCATCCTGATACCTAATCCAAATTCAATTTAACTATAAGTAATTTAAAGAGTTATCCATAATTTTACAAGTAGGGAGATTCCTTCACCCGGGTTAGTAAGTCAAATTCAATATAACGCCAAGCTAAGCTGTGAGTGAACGTGTGCCATGTTTGAGCGAAGCGAGTTCGGCACGCGTTTACGAATCAGACTTTAGCGCCTTGTTATATGTTTTACTTGCTAATATGCCAAGCCATTACAGCACTAACAATAAGAAAAAATATACCTATCAATCCGACATTAACTGAAAAACTTACTTTATTGTTTTCATCTTGAGAGTCATTGGTTCGGGACACAAGTTCACGATGAACCATTAACGACAAAAAGTCTTGATTAGCTGGATTGTTACCATCAAATGTAATGCCTGCCAATACAACGAGTAATACCCCGCTATATGCAATGTAGTCAACCAAGTCTATTGTAGATAGGTAATCAAAATAATTGCGAGAAATTAGCAGAGCTAACGAAATCACAACAAGATAAGCAAAAGTCCCTTTGAGAAAACCCTTCATTAAAACTCCCTGTACATATAACGCCGCATTAAGTGGTGAGCAACGCGACCACCCAAGCCTAAACCTTGCCACATTTAGCACTTAAGCTGACCTAGTCTGAAAGCGCCAAGCGTTGAGAATCCGTCTTAAATGCTTTGTTAAGTTTTGGCTTTAGAAATGCTGCGCAGGATGATATCCGCTTTCAGCACAATTAATTCGGTTCTACGACTGATTTTACCGACGATACTAACAAACCTTGGATACCAACGCCTTGATGTGGCGGTGACACTAAATAGTATTGCAACAACAATTACCAGAGGTATTGTAATCGGTAAAATAGCAAGCCCGAATATAAACTTAATCCCGTCCCCAAAACCCAACAGTACCTTGCCTAAAGTTAACCTTTGATCAAACTTGAAATTTCTCGTTATCACTTCTGTTAAAAGGTTAGTACCTATAGCCGCTGTAACAAAAGGAAATATGAATAAAAAGAGAGTACTTTTCTGGTCAAAGTCGTCAAACACTTCTTTAGACATTCGTTGAGATTCCACCCACCCCCCCGCTATCGATTTTATATTTTCTATGTACATGACAGCACCAGCAGACAAAACAATAAGTACTAAGCCAACCAAAAATACTGTCAGAGCATATGGGTTTTCTCCTGAAACCAATGATGCAATACCCATAGCTAAAAAAAGAAACATAACCCCGAATATAAGTTGCATCTCCAATGAAAACATGAAATCTAATTCCATTACTGAATACTACCTCTTAAAAACTTAACGCCTTGTTAAGGTGTGAGGCACGCAATACCGAAGCTTACGCATACCACCTTAACCACTAAAACCAACACATAGTAAAAATGCCACGCGTGCCGAATCACTCTTGAACAATTTGTTAGCCCTTTTTCAAAAGGTTAAGACTTGTATACGACAACCAAACCACCAAGATTGCCAGTAAATTTAGAGAAACTGTTACTTCATTAACATTCACACTTATCGGTACTTCAACTCCAAAAGAAAAGGCTAAGGAAAAGTTAGGAGTCTCTATGCCTATAATCTGAATTAAATAAAGAGCGATCATTAACTTAAATACCCAAAGCTTCTTTTTTAACAACCCGTAAAAACTAGACAAGTTCAAGCTTAGCATCACTAAAACAATTGCAAATGTGAGAAAAAGACTCGAAGAGCTCAATTGATTTACTTGGGCAAGCAAGGTAAATGGTAGAAACAGAGTAACTGCAACAGATATACCCTGCAAAAACAGCAAGAACTTTGTTCTTTTTAAATGATTTTCAAACAATTTTTTATTTTCTCCTTGAGGGCTAACGCCCAATTAAGGGGTGAGCCACGCGACCACATTACTACATTTGGACGCCGTAAACACTGAACTTGACCCGAACCAAAAATGCCAAGCGTGGGGAATCCCTCTTAAATTGTTTGTTATACGTTCAGTTCCTCGATACTGTAACTACGCTTTACATTAGTAGTCACCTGTCCCCAGTATGATGCCTTAACCCTTGCCTGATGCAGTTCAAACGCAGGTTTATCTGTGAACTCTTCGTACACATTAAACCGATTTAGGTTGTCGCTACATTGAGTTACTTCAAAGACTAGACAACCAGCCTCTTGTCGAGTTAACTCAATATGCGTATCAAGCGCTGTAGTCACAACCTCTAACTCGTTTTCTGGTATTTCAATGTACCCCGACAGAATTACTTTTCCCATTTCACCACCGTTACACGTTCACTTTATATGTTAAGTCAGTGACATCATCGCCTGTCATGCCACGGAAACCCCAACAATGAGGTGGTTGCTCTTTGATAGTGATTTCAATATCGACTGGTGAGATACCAAGTTGAGCTTCAATGTTGGTAAAGAGTGCTTTGATTAGGGCTTTCTTAGTTTCGACTTCACGACCTGCCATCATGTTTATTTCAATGACCGTATAGGCGTCTGTTCTGCCCTCTGGGTAGTAAAAGTCAGACTTATTGAGGGGAACAATTCTATGAGCACGTTTGCTTTCTGGAAGCCCTAACACCTCAGTCATAGATGCTTGAATTACATCAGATAGTTGAGCTTTGATCGGGTTCAAAAGCTCTTTGATTCCATATATTACTACCACCGTTCCTCCTTAGAACGTATAACGCCCAATTAAGGGGTGAGCAACGCTACCACCCAGCCTAAAGCATTGTGCCATAAACACTAAATTGAAAGTAGAACCAAAAAATGCCAAGCGTTGGGAATCCCTCTTAAATTGTTTGTTATGTTTGGGCTTCAAGGGATGCACATAACTCTATTTCACGACCTGCGACCAAGT
>NZ_MCSD01000030.1:0-833 GCF_002872555.1 Vibrio sp. 10N.286.55.E10 | reverse complement strand
TCTACGCCTTCTGGTAGAGTGATGTCGCCTGTTACGTCAGTTGTACGGAAGTAGAACTGTGGACGGTAACCTTTGAAGAAAGGAGTGTGACGGCCGCCTTCGTCTTTAGAAAGTACGTATACTTCAGACTCAAACTTAGTGTGTGGGTTGATAGAACCTTTCGCAGAAAGTACTTGACCACGTTCAACGTCATCACGCTTAGTACCACGTAGAAGTGCACCAACGTTCTCACCTGCACGACCTTCGTCAAGCAGTTTACGGAACATTTCAACACCAGTACAAGTAGTAAGAGTAGTTTCTTTGATACCAACGATTTCTACTTCGTCACCTACACGTAGGATACCGCGCTCGATACGACCAGTTACAACAGTACCACGACCTTGGATTGAGAATACATCTTCAATTGGTAGTAGGAACGGTTGGTCAACTGCACGCTCTGGCTCAGGAATGTAAGAATCTAGTGCTTCTGCAAGCTCAACGATCTTGTCTTCCCACTGCTTCTCGCCGTTTAGTGCGCCAAGTGCAGAACCTTGGATAACTGGTAGGTCATCACCTGGGAAGTCGTATTCAGAAAGAAGTTCACGAACTTCCATCTCAACTAGCTCAAGTAGCTCTTCGTCATCAACCATGTCACATTTGTTCATGAATACGATGATGTAAGGGATACCAACTTGACGACCAAGTAGGATGTGCTCACGAGTTTGAGGCATAGGGCCGTCAGTCGCAGCAACAACTAGGATACCGCCGTCCATTTGTGCAGCACCAGTGATCATGTTTTTAACATAATCCGCGTGTCCTGGACAGTCTACGTGTGCGTAGTGACGTGCTGGAGT
>NZ_MCSD01000029.1:1393-13565 GCF_002872555.1 Vibrio sp. 10N.286.55.E10 | reverse complement strand
TATCTGCTCTTAAGCTCTTACATCTTTTCGCATCTCGGTCACTCGCATCTCGAATCTTTCTCTACTTGAAGCGCAAAACAATACCCTGAAATACCACCCATTATGTTTCCTAAAGCTAGGCCAATAAACAGTCCTTCGACGTCATCGATTTGGCTACCTACCCAAGCGAACGGCAAGGTAAATACAAACAGGCGCATGAAGCTCCATTGAAAGGCTTTGAGAGGTTGATGCATGGCATTCATTGCACTAATCAGCATCATGATAATTCCTTGGAAGCCATAGCTAAACGGGACAACTAACAGGTAATGCCACAGGATGCCTCGTACAGATTCTTCTTGAGAGAACAGGGCGGCCAAAGGGATGCTCAATGGCACCATCATTAAGAAAATCAAACCTTGGAACATCACGGCGAAGCGCATGCTTAAGAACAGAGCTTTGAAACTACGTTGTGGATTATTAGCGCCAAAGTTTTGCGCCATGAAAGGCGTAAGAGCCGAAGTCAGAGACATCAACACAATGATAAGAATCGATTCAATACGCTGGGCAGCGCCATAAGCCGCTACAGCTTCTGTCCCTTGTTTGGCTAACATCATCATGATAATGGCGCCAGCAAGTGGGTTAAGGGCATTGGAAAGCGCGGCGGGTGTGCCAATGGTTAAGATCTGTTTCCAGTCATCGATGATGTTTTTTAGCTTAGGCGGAGCAAGTAGCTTTTCTCGTATGGTTAATACATACAGTGAGCCACATAAAGCACCAAACCAACTGAATCCGCTAGCAATGGCTGCGCCTTGAATTCCTAGCTCTGGGAAAGGGCCGTAACCAAAGATTAATAGAGGATCGAGAATGCCGTTAATCAGGCCTGCCAGCATCATGATCTTGGCCGGTGTTTTGGTATCACCACTGGCTCGTATTGCGCTATTACCTGCCATTGGAATAACAAGTAGCGGTATCGCTAAATACCAGACTGACATGTATTCGGATATCAGTGGCAGTAACTCAGGTTCTGCCCCCAACAGAGTAAACATAGGCTCTAGTGTTACTAAGCCCAGTGTTGATGCAAAGCCAACAAGCAACACCGCAAGCAGTAAACCGTGGCAAGTAAAGCGAGCGGCATTTTGTGCGCAACCTTGGCCAAGTAACCTTCCAATACACGTCGAAAGGCCGATGCCAATCCCCATGGTGATGCAGTTGATGGCAAAGGTGACAGGGAAGGTGAAGCTCACCGCAGCAAGGGCTTGGGTACCCAGTAATGAGATAAAGAAGGTATCGACTAAGTTAAACATCAAGATCGCCACCATACCGAATATGGTCGGTATGGTCATGGTACGCAATGTACTCTCAATAGGAGCAGTTAATAGCCCGTGCTTATCTTGCATGTAAAACGCCGATTGAACTAGAATATGGCTAGGATACAGTGAATTGTGAGTAGTCTGAAGATCGCTTTCATAAAGTTTACAAATCACACAATACTAACAGCATACGGTGTGATAGCATTCTGCCGTTATTAATTCAGATGTTTTGAGAGATTTATAGTGAAGCAGCATACACAGCCACACTCCCTGCAAGACCCATCGTTGGATACAACGGGCGATAAGATTGATTTGTTAGAGCTTTTTAAGGCCTTGTGGGACGGCAAGTTAATGGTCATATTGGTTACTGCTTTATTTACTGCTAGTAGTATTGGTTTTGCTTTGTTAGCTCAAGAGTTGTGGTCTTCCAATGCAAAGATCACCAAGGGTCAACCCCAAAACCTAGCTGCATATCAACAACAAGTGAAGCAGTTTCAACCTATTTTCGATATCTATCAAGAAGATGGCACCGTCCTTGTCAGTAGAGAACTGGATGGTTTGGTTGATCCTAAGGTATTGTTTCAGCGCTTTATGAATACCTTTAACTCAGCGGATAATAAGAGAGATTTCTTAGGTAATAGTGCTGCGTTTCAAGAGTTTAAAAACTCTATGCTTGTTGACAGTTCTGATATGACACCGGATGAGGTTAGAATCTTATATGCAAAATGGTTTGATAGTATTTCCGCTTCTAAAGTCGATAAAAAGGATCTTAATTCACCATATACTATTAGTTTTCAAACAACGACTAAGGAAAGTAGTTTCGACTTGTTAACAGCTTACATTTTGACTACAGAGTTAAAAGCTCGTGAAGATGCATTTAATAACTTACGCGCTATAGTGAATAGCAAGCATAATGAGCTGATCCAACAAAAAAGAATTTTAGAAAGCCAGGCAAGTACTAAGTTGTTAGTTGAAACTGAGCGAACAAAATATGCAGCCCAAATTGCCAAGTCTGCAGGAGTCGATAGACCAATTCAAACAGGCAATGAGAGTGAATTATTTAGCATCGATTTAGGTGCTAAGGGCTTAGATGCAAAAGTTAAAGCCCTAGAGTCAGTTAAAAATTTAAGTGTTATTGAGCCTCGTCTTCAACAAATAAATGCAAAACTGGATATGTTGAAGAATCTTGAAATTGATCGAAATGCTGAGTTTCAAACGTTCCGTTACTTAGATAATGTTGAAAAACCGATAACTCGTGATAAACCTAAACGTGCTTTGATAGTTATATTTGGAACATTGTTAGGTGGTATGTTTGGGGTTGCGATCGTTCTAATACGTTTTGTGTTTAGAAAAGAAGACTAAGTTTCTAATGGCTAGTGTTATCACTGGCCATTTTTCTTTTCTCACTCCTTGTTGTTTGAGTTTCCTCACAAAAAGTCCACCTCCCCCCTTGGGTTCTTCCACATCGCCCCAACATACTCTTTAACCCCATGCCAATCGTGGCAACTATCAAATTAAATGGAAATTATCAGGAGATCTGACCGATGAATATCCGTCCTCTACACGACCGAGTTATCGTTGAGCGCCAAGAAGTTGAATCTAAATCTGCTGGTGGCATCGTTCTAACTGGTTCTGCCGCTGAAAAATCAACTCGCGGTGTAATTCTAGCTGTTGGCAAAGGCCGCATTCTAGAAAACGGTTCAGTACAACCATTGGACGTTAAAGTTGGCGACACTGTTATCTTCGCTGAAGGCTACGGCACTAAATCTGAAAAAATCGACGGCAAAGAAGTTCTGATCATGTCTGAAAACGACATCATGGCGATCGTTGAGTAATCCGACCCATAAAACTGAACTGACTGAATAAAGAATTTAAAGGAAATAAAGATGGCTGCTAAAGACGTTAAATTTGGTAACGACGCACGTATTAAAATGCTAGAAGGTGTAAACGTTCTGGCTGACGCGGTAAAAGTAACGCTAGGTCCTAAAGGCCGTAACGTTGTTCTAGACAAATCATTTGGCGCACCAACGATCACTAAAGATGGTGTTTCTGTTGCACGTGAAATCGAACTTGAAGACAAGTTCCAAAACATGGGCGCACAAATGGTGAAAGAAGTGGCTTCGCAAGCGAATGACGCAGCGGGCGACGGTACAACAACGGCGACAGTTCTTGCACAAGCAATCATCACTGAAGGCCTAAAAGCCGTTGCTGCTGGCATGAACCCAATGGATCTTAAGCGCGGCATCGACAAAGCGGTTATCGCAGCAGTTGAAGAGCTTAAAGGCCTTTCTGTTCCATGTTCTGATACTAAAGCTATCGCTCAAGTAGGTACTATCTCTGCGAACTCGGATTCGACAGTAGGTAACATCATTGCTGAAGCGATGGAAAAAGTAGGCCGTGATGGCGTAATCACAGTTGAAGAAGGCCAGGCTCTACAAGACGAGCTAGACGTAGTTGAAGGTATGCAGTTCGATCGCGGTTACCTATCTCCTTACTTCATCAATAACCAAGAAGCGGGTTCTGTTGATCTAGAAAGCCCATTCATTCTGCTTATCGACAAGAAAGTTTCGAACATCCGTGAACTTCTTCCGACTCTAGAAGCCGTTGCTAAGGCATCTCGTCCACTTCTTATCATCGCTGAAGATGTAGAAGGCGAAGCGCTTGCAACTCTCGTTGTGAACAACATGCGTGGCATCGTTAAAGTGGCTGCTGTTAAAGCACCTGGTTTCGGTGACCGTCGTAAGTCTATGCTTCAAGACATCGCTATCCTAACGGGCGGCACGGTTATCTCTGAAGAGATCGGTCTAGACCTTGAGAAAGTAACGCTAGAAGACCTAGGTCAAGCTAAGCGTATTACTATCACTAAAGAAAACTCAACCATCATTGATGGCGCGGGTGATGAAGTGATGATCCAAGGTCGCGTTTCTCAAATCCGTCAACAAATCGAAGATGCAACGTCAGATTACGACAAAGAGAAGCTTCAAGAGCGCGTAGCGAAACTAGCTGGCGGTGTTGCAGTAATCAAAGTTGGCGCTGCGACTGAAGTTGAGATGAAAGAGAAGAAAGACCGCGTAGAAGATGCACTTCACGCAACTCGCGCTGCAGTTGAAGAAGGTGTGGTTGCTGGTGGTGGTGTTGCACTTATCCGCGCTGCATCTAAAGTTGCTAACCTTGAAGGTGACAACGAAGAGCAAAACGTAGGTATCCGTGTTGCACTACGTGCAATGGAAGCACCTATTCGTCAAATCACTAAGAACGCGGGTGATGAAGAATCAGTGGTTGCTAACAACGTTCGTGCTGGCGAAGGTAACTACGGTTACAACGCGGCTACGGGTGAATACGGCGACATGATTGCTATGGGTATCCTAGATCCAACTAAGGTGACTCGTTCTGCACTTCAGTTCGCAGCATCAGTTGCTGGTCTTATGATCACAACAGAAGCGATGGTGACAGACAAGCCTCAAGATTCAGCTCCTGCAATGCCTGATATGGGCGGCATGGGCGGTATGGGTGGCATGGGCGGTATGATGTAAACCACTAAAGATAATTAAGTTATTAATAAACAATGACTTAATTTCACGTGGGCGCGAATGTAGACGTTGAGGGATGCCGGTTTGAAGATTCTGGCATCCCTTTTTTAATGGCAACTCTATTCTTTTTATTTTAAAAGGTTTCCGGAGTTATGTTTTGTCTTTAAAGTATGTGACAAGGTGTTCATATAAAAGAGTTAAGAGTTAAGAGTTAAGAGCAAAGGCAAAGGGGCTACAGTTTATTACAAGGCTGGATTGTGTTGGGAGGGGTAATAGTAGCAACCAAGCGTTGTCTGTTGGGAAGAAGCACAAAACATCTGTTGGAAGGTGTTGATTATTTGGAATAAAAAAGGAGTATCACCGGCGGTATTAAGCCTTAGTACCCATAAATAATCATCGACAGGTCAATTGATGTTTATCATGGCTGGTGCGGTTGCTAGTTTTGATTTCTAGGTGTTACTTGAAGGTAAGAAGAAGGAATTGTTATTGTAAATTCAAAGGGCGAGAGTCGTGTTTGTTTTTCAAGTATTTATCGATCAGGAAAAGATGAGGGGCAAAACGAAGTATAGATTTCATTTACAGCTTCTTAGTTTAGGGTATGATTAACCTTTTTACTTCCCATAGTAATGTGTCAGGGGGATCGGCTTTGGATAAGAAAAACCAACAAATATTATCACTTCAGATCTTAAGGGGGGTAGCAGCTTGGCTTGTTGTTTATCATCACTATAGTCAAGTGTTTTTTTCTTGGGATATGTCGAAAAGTATATTTGGAGAAAGTGTAGGCTATTTCCTTATGCATTATGGAAAGCTTGGAGTTGATATATTCTTTGTTATCAGTGGTTTTATTATATTTCTAAGCGCACAGCGAATGCTAAATGCGAAAAAGTTTATAATAAATAGGTTATTACGAGTGGTTCCACCCTACTGGTTCTATACATTAGTAATGGTTATTCTTTCATTTTTTATACCAGATGCTATAACTTCAGAATGGACTGTGTCATCGCTGATAAAGTCATTACTGTTCATACACCATGAAAACCCATCCCCCTCTCTAGGAGCTTATCCATATTTAACAGTTGGTTGGACTTTGTTATTTGAAGTGTCATTCTACATAATATGCATGTCTAGTATACTAATTTTTAAGAAGTATTGGTTTATGCCTGTCGTTCTTTTGTTGTTGTTTCCTCGTCAATTATGGCCATTCGACAGCTTTAGTTTCTTCTTTGAGTCAAAGTACATTGGAGAGTTTGCTTGGGGGATTGTTATTGGGCTAGGGTATACCAAAGGGTTATTCAAGACTAATAATCTTATCTCATTGCTTTTGTTATCTTTCTCTTGTGGTTTCTTTATCTATGGTGGTGCTCAACCATATAAAATAACTGCTATTGTTTTATTGGTTATGGCGCTTCTCATGTGTAACGAGAAAGTGTTTAATAGCTATGCTTTTTTTCCGCTTAAGAAGTTAGGTGATTATTCCTACTCTACATATTTAATCCATGCAGCAATATCTGTTCCAATTTGCAGTTATATTTTTGATATTAAAGACTACCATAACAATGATCTAATATTGTTTTTTACTTATACAGTATTGACCTTGCTTCTTTCATACTTGAGTTATAGGTATATTGAAGGGCGTTTAGTTTCACGCTGTAAAAAAGTAAGCTGTGTATTTAGCGTCTTTAAAGAAAAAAAGATTGAGATTAGTGGTTAAAATGCAGTCGTTCATGAACGAGGCTATATCTATATAAAAAATCGAAAACCCATCTCAGAGTATGTATTTAGATGGGTTTTTTTATAAATTTTCTCTAGTAGCTCTTTTCTAGTTTGCTTGAAATGTTAGTGACTTTGATTCGAAAAAACCATCGGTTTACATTAGAGTCACTTCATATATTAAGCGCCTTAATTAAATAGCTAGAACAATGAAAAAAGAAGGCGATTATTCTCTTTCTCTATTCTTATCTCTTCGAAACTCATTTATCAGCACCTCGCATTCGCATTCGCATTCGCATTCGCATTCGCATTCGCACCTCGCATTCGCACCTCGCATTCGCATCTCGTCACCCGTATCCCGCATCTGCTCTTATCTCTGCTCTTTGCTTTTCGAATCTCGTTTACTCGTATCCCGTATCTGTTTTTCCATTGCTCTTTTTGATTTACCGTCTTATATTCAACAGTACAGTTATGACATTGATCTAACATGGATAGCTGTTGAATAAAGGATAATAAATGCTTGATTGAAAATGGATTAATCAAGTCAACAATAAGTCAGTGGAGACTCCCCAATGAAAAAACTACTTTCAGTACTTGCTGTGTCGGCAGCAGTAATGGCACCAGCGGCATTCGCTTCTTCGCCTGTTATGTTTTCAACGATCAACGGCTTCAACGCACCTGATTCAGATGCGGTTGGCGGTGTACGTTTAGCTCTGCTTCACGGACAAGTAAACGACCTTAAAGGTGTTGATCTTGCGGTTGTTGGTATGTCTGAGACGCAAACAACAACAGGTGTGAACCTGGGTATCTTCGGTGCATCAAAAGTGAACCAAGAAATGACCGGCGCATCTCTAGGTTTCTTCAACTGGAACACTGGTAAAACAACGGGTGTTAACCTTGGTGCAGTGAACATTACCAATGATGTAAAAGGCGCGAACGTGAGTTTCGTCAACTACTCAGAAGGTAACACTATGGTTGATGTTGGCGCTGCGAACCTTTCAGAAGTGTCGACGGTTCAGGTTGGTATCTTCAACAAAACCAACAAAATCGAAGGTGTACAAGTTGGCCTGATCAACTGTGCTGATAACGGTTTCTTCCCGTGCTTCCCGATTGTAAACTTCGCTAAATAAAGCGGTCGTTTAGCCTCTGGTTCTACTATTGGCGAGCGATGTTTAGTTGGCGTATTAGCTTTTATTTAGCGCATTAGCGTTTAAAAGCGAAGCCTATCAACGCCTAAACCCTTGTTTAGGCGTTATTACATTCAATTCCACAACCAAGATAAACTTCTCAAACCACCTGATAAGCATATTGTTTTATATTTCCTATTGCAGTATTTTTACTTATAAGTACAATGTGCGATAAATTCCCAATGATGATTTATATGCTTTGATTAACCACCATACCATCGATTTTAAAAAGGCTTTTTTAAGTCTGACCGCCAGTTTTTTAGTAGTTTTGAGCTTGTTGCTCGTTGATTCAGCGGAAGAATCAGATAAACAGTATGGAATCGAAAACCAAGGCGTGACACGCTCTTTAGCGGAGCTCACACAGATCATAAATGCGCTTGAGTACAACATCACTGCGCTTTATCCACTGCATGGGGATACCTACGTATTCTCGCATGACAAAAAGATTGAAGGTGAGACGTGCTACTTCACTAGTGAGGAGCAACATGCCCCTCGTTTTGATTTTATGTTCTCTGGCCCTCGCGAGATGTGTAACCCGAAATCGGACCTTTATACCGAAGCGGGTAAGCGTTTGTTTATTGCGCCTACCATGGCCTATTTCGCCAATACCATTGATACCATCTCAGCGATCTACTTCATCTCGAAAGAGAAGTTTATTATCTCTTCCCCCTCTGATATTGCCCAATATATGAAAGGTGATACGTTCGACTCTGTCGTAAATAGCCGACCATATTGGATCAATACGGTTCGCTTTGGCCTATCGCAAGGCAAAGACCGAGTGGTGTATACCGGCCAATACGATGATTATCTGACAGGTCAAAAAGTGGTGACCTTAACCAAAGGGATCTACGTTAATGGTGAGTTTAAAGGGGTATTGGGTGTCGATGGCTATGTCTCTAACCTAGTATCAAACCCTACCCATGGCTATAAAGTCACAAGTACGCGAGGCGCAAACAAATACGGCTTTATGGACTTTACCTATTCCAAGCCTCTGTATGTTGATGACATAAACACTCAGCTATATCTGAGTATTGAAGAAGATAAGAGCGAGCACTTTCTACATGTATTGGAGATGGAGAAGATTCAGCTTTCGATACTGTTGGTTTTGTATCTGCTCTCGGTTTTATGGCTATGGCGTTTCTATACAAGACAAGAGCACCAGCGTTTAAATGCCCTAGCAATGCGCGACCCATTAACGGGCTTGCTGAATCGACGTGGCTTTGAAACTCGATTACTGGCGCAAGATGAAGAGCCGATTATTGGTGTTGGCGTGTTTGATATCGATGATCTCAAAGTCGTTAATGATCAATATGGTCATAAAGTGGGGGACGAGGTGATTTGTCATGTTGCTCAGTTGATGCTGAACAGCGTTAGACAGCAAGATATCGTGGCTCGATTTGGTGGTGAAGAGTTTGTTGTTGCGATTACGGGTGAATCATCAGAGTTGCTTTCATCGATCTTTGAGCGAATCAAAAACGACATTAGCCTACAGAGTTATCGATGCCCAACGGGTGACAAGATAAATATCTCTGTCTCTGGTGGTGCGACGCTCTACTCCTTGTACAAATTCGACAGTGTTGGGCACTTGTGGGAAAACCAGAGTATTCGCGCTTGCGACGAACAGCTCTATAAGGCAAAGGCTGCGGGCAAGAACCAGGTGTGTATTCAGGTGTATTAAGCGCTTTCGTAATAGCTTAAAGCCTAGTCGTTTGACTAGGCTTCTTTTTTGTCTAAGGAATTGTGTCTAGTAAATCTCATTCAAGAAGAGAGGTTACTTTTTCGCGCGACCTTTTCTCATCCACTTTTGGTGAACACCACGACGCAGGCTCTGGAAGCTATTTTCCACCTTGTCGACACCAAGCAGAATCACTAGCGCCATTAGCGTGATAATGACTGATTGAGAAAGGTGGCCAAGTGCGATCATCATACCTAATGCAGCGAGCACCCAGATAATCGCGGCTGACGTGACTCCATGAATCTTGCCATCCAGTGTCATCATTACCCCTGCGCCAAGGAAACCCACCCCAGTAATTATCTGCCCAAGCACACGAGCTTGATCGAGCGTATTAGGGGAAAGGCTAATCGCCATGGTGAGGAAGAAGTAGGTGCCGCTGATGATCAGAATCGATGTCCTGATCCCTACCGGTTTACCGCGTGTTTGTCGCTCGATGCCGATTAACGAACCACACAGCATGCATACTGCAAGACCTGCCCAGCTAAAGGGGGCAAGGTTGAGAGTTTGTTCTATAAATTGTGTCATATCACCCCTCCTAAAAATTTAGAATAGAGCCGAGTATGCTAATAATAGACCGGACGATCGAACAAAAACTTTTTGTCTTAACGATTGATAAAGATGACTTAAAGTCTAGCAGCCGATGTTGTTAAGGTGAAGCTAGGGGAGTTTTTCTTTTGTCGCTTCTTGATACTCAAGAAGCGACCATTGCTCGAGATAGAGTTATTCAATGTGTAGGTCGAGTGGTGTCTTGCTGCTGCGTCCGCCAATCTCTCGGGTTAATTTAGGTACTAGGTAGCCAGAAACCTCAGAGATTAATCCCTTAAAGTGATGCTTGGCTTCTTCATCTGAAATATAGAAATGAGCAGCGCCCTGAACCTTATCAAGCACATGCATATAGTAAGGTAAAACACCGGCATCGAATAGTTTTTCGCTCAAATCTTTCAATGAGTTAGCGCTGTTATTTACGCCTTTAAGCATCACGCCTTGGTTGAGCAGAGTCGCACCAGTTAGCTTAAGCTTATGGAAGGCTTGCTTGAGCTCCAAGTTGATTTCATTGGCATGGTTAATATGGCTGACCATGACCACATTGAGATGAGTTTGAGCTAGCAATTGGCACAGTTCATCCGTTACTCGAGCGGGAATCACAACCGGTAATCGGCTATGAATTCGAACGGCTTTTACATGTGGGATCTGTTCGATAGCATTGATAAGCCACTCTAGTTCGCTGTCTTTGGCCATCAGTGGATCGCCACCCGACAAGATAACCTCGTTGATCTCTGGGTGAGCCGTCACATAGTCGAGGCTGGTTTGCCAAACAGACTTTGAGCCCTTGTTATCTTGATAAGGGAAGTGACGACGGAAGCAGTAGCGGCAGTTAATCGCACAGCCACCTTTCACTATCATCAGTGCACGATTTTTATATTTGTGCAGTAAGCCCGGGATTGCGTTCTCTTGCTCTTCCAGTGGATCGGCGGAATAGCCTTGGTGCACCTCAAACTCTTCACTTAGCGGTAAAACCTGTCTTAGCAAAGGATCGTGTGGGTTGCCTTTTTCCATTCGTTCGACAAAGCTAAGAGGTACCCGAAGTGCAAATAGCTCACGAGCAGCGAAGCCTGCTTGCCACGGTGTTGGGTCTATTTCCAATGCCTCAAGCAGTTTTGTCGGGTCAGAGATCGCATTCGATAGTTGTTTGAGCCAGTTTTGCTCAACAGATTCGACTTTTCGGGTTATGATATGCGGCATTGAAATTAACTCAAAGATGTGGAAGAGAAAATCATGGCGTCAGTAAGCACCAATGAATTCAAAGGCGGTTTAAAATTCATGTTAGATAACGAGCCTTGCTCAATTATCGACAATGAATACGTTAAGCCAGGTAAAGGCCAAGCGTTTAACCGTGTAAAACTTCGTAAACTGCTGTCAGGCAAAGTGTTAGAGAAAACATTCAAATCAGGCGAAAGCTTTGAGCTTGCAGATGTTGTTGACGTTGAACTAGGTTACCTATACAACGATGGCGAATTCTACCACTTCATGAACAACGAAACATTTGAGCAAATCGCAGCAGACGTAAAAGCAGTTGCTGACTCTGCAAAATGGTTAGTTGAAAATGACGTTTGTACTCTAACGTTGTGGAATGATAACCCTATCACAGTAACTCCACCAAACTTTGTTGAGATCGCAGTAACAGAAACCGATCCTGGCCTTAAAGGCGACACACAAGGTACTGGCGGTAAGCCTGCAACTCTAGCAACTGGCGCGGTTGTTCGCGTACCTCTATTCATCGCTATCGGTGAAGTTGTTAAAGTTGATACTCGTACTGGCGAATACGTTGGTCGTGTAAAATAATTTGATTGTGTCCATCTTGTTTAAGATGGCTCAGTGAAATAAGAAAGGTCGCTTATGAGCGACCTTTTTTGTATTTAAAAAGCAGATGCGCGTAAACGAGATGCGAGATACGAAGAGCTTGAAGGGCAGATGCGCGTAAACGGGATGCGAGATACGAAGAGCTTGAAGGGCAGATGAGAGTAAGCGAGATGCGCGATACGAAGAGCGGGAAGGGCAGATTCGAGTAAGCGGGATGCGGGATACGAAGAGCGGGAAGGGCAGGTTCGAGTAAACGAGATGTGAGATACGAAGAGCTTGAAGGGCAGATGAGAGTAAGCGAGATGCGCGATACGAAGAGCTTGAAGGGCAGATGCGCGTAAACGAGATGCGAGATACGAA
>NZ_MCSD01000029.1:0-656 GCF_002872555.1 Vibrio sp. 10N.286.55.E10 | reverse complement strand
TGAAGGGCAGATGAGAGTAATCGAGATACGCGATACGAAGAGCGGGAAGGGCAGATGCGCGTAAACGAGATGCGGGATGCGAAGAGCTTAAGAGTAGATGCGAGTAAGCGAGATACGGGATACGGGATACGAAGAGCGGTAAGGGCAGATTAGAGTAAGCGAGATGCGAGATACGAAGAGCGGGAAAGGCAGATGCGAGTAAACGAGATGCGCGATACGAAGAGCGGAAAGAGCAGGTTAGAGTAAGCGAGATGCGCGATACGAAGAGCTTAAGGGCAGATGCGAGTAAGCGAGATGCGGGATGCGAAGAGCTTGAAGGGCAGATGCGAGTAAGCGAGATGCGAGATACGAAGAGCTTGAAGGGCAGATGAGAGTAAGCGGGATGTGGGATACGAAGAGCGGAAAGAGCAGGTTAGAGTAAGCGGGATGCGGGATACGAAGAGCGGAAAGGGCAGATGCGCGTAAACGAGATGCGAGATACGAAAAATAAAAAAAAAGCAGAGCTGGATAACCTAGCTCTGCTTTCGCTTTTCTGCTCTTAAGCTTTTCGCATCTCGATTACTCGAATCCCGCATCTGCTTTAAGCTCTTCGAATCTCGATTACTCGAATCCCGTATCTGCTTTAAGCTCTTCGATACTCGATTACTCGAATCCCG
>NZ_MCSD01000028.1:0-627 GCF_002872555.1 Vibrio sp. 10N.286.55.E10 | reverse complement strand
AGCTAGTATCGCATTAGTTAGTCGCTGCTCTTACTGCCTTGGGCAACAGATAGCGCTTAACTGTAATGTGGTTGCGGGAGCCGGATTTGAACCGACGACCTTCGGGTTATGAGCCCGACGAGCTACCAAACTGCTCCATCCCGCGTCCGGATGTTTCTCTTTTCGCATCATTATCGTTTAAGACAATGAATCTTGCCTTAAAAAGGCTAATTTGGAGCGATACATCGGGTTCGAACCGATGACCTCAACCTTGGCAAGGTTGCGCTCTACCAACTGAGCTAGTATCGCATTAGTTAATCGCTGCTCTTACTGCCTTGGGCAACAGATAGCGCTTAACTGTAATGTGGTTGCGGGAGCCGGATTTGAACCGACGACCTTCGGGTTATGAGCCCGACGAGCTACCAAACTGCTCCATCCCGCGTCCGGATGTTTTTCTTTTCGCATCATTATCGTTTAAGACAATGAATCTTGCCTTTAAAAGGCTAATTTGGAGCGATACATCGGGTTCGAACCGATGACCTCAACCTTGGCAAGGTTGCGCTCTACCAACTGAGCTAGTATCGCATTAGTTAGTCGCTGCTCTTACTGCCTTGGGCAACAGATAGCGCTTAACTGTAATGTGGTTGC
>NZ_MCSD01000027.1:0-13437 GCF_002872555.1 Vibrio sp. 10N.286.55.E10 | reverse complement strand
ATCTGCTTTTAAGCTCTTCGAATCTCGATTACCCGAATCCCGTATCTGCTTTTAGATCATAAAGATGAAAATAACAGACAGTGCGCTGATTAGGCCAGCAAAGAAGTAGCAACCCACTTTACCCGCAACGCCGACGTGGAACTTAAGGTCGTGCATGCCGTGGTGAAGACGGTGCATTGCGTGCCACATTGGCAGTGCCAGCGTACCGATGATGAATAGCGCACCGATGATGCTGGTGGCGAACTCAGAGACACGTTCGTAGCTCATTGCGTCCGCATCGATAATGCCCATTGGCACTAAGATACCGAGCACTAAGATCGTGATTGGTGTGATCATCGCGAACCAAGTACCGCCAGCGCCAAATAGACCCCACCAGATTGGCTCATCAGAGCGTTGTGGGTTGTGGTTAACAGGTTTTACTTTGTAATTTGTGTTCATAACGAAAGCTCCTTACACCACAACAAGAACGATTAAAGAAATAAAAGCCACCGCTGCCCACTGGGTCAGTACGATGATTCTTTTATCAACCAATTTGCCTTTAAGACGGATTGGCATTACTTGAGGCATCATGCTGAAGAAGGTCTGAGCGTGCAGCAAGCTGCCTAGCAGTGCCACGATGTTGATACCCACAACGATAGGGTTCGCCATGAAGCTCAACCAACCAGCCCACGCTTCAGGGCCTTTCACTAGTGCACCCAAACCGAAGGTTAGGAACAGAGTGAATAGAATCAAAGGCAGTACAGTCGCTTCACGTAGCATGTAGAAGCGGTAGAACGGGTGGTTGCTCCACCACGTTCTCTTCATCTCACGAACATAAGGCTTACGATTGCTCATATTATGCCTCCTCTGCTGTTTTTACTTGCGATCCGTCTGGCTTGAACATCGAGATAACGAAGTCCATTGAAGACTCAACTTTACCTTGGTTCACTGCCGCTGCTGGGTCTACTTTCTTCGGACATACGTCAGAACAGTAACCTACAAACGTACAACCCCAAGCGCCGTTGTCGCCATTGATAAGCTTCATGCGTTCAGCTTTACCATTGTCACGGCTATCTAGGTTGTAGCGGTGAGCAAGAGCAAGAGCCGCAGGGCCGATGAACTCAGGGTTTAGACCGAACTGAGGACACGCTGCGTAACACAAACCACAGTTGATGCAGCCAGCGAACTGTTTGTACTTCGCCATTTGCTCTGGAGTTTGGATGTTAGTGCCGTCTTCTGGCTTACGGTCATTACCAATGATGTAAGGCTTGATTGCTTCAAGGCGCTCGATGAACGGCGTCATGTCGACAATCAAATCTTTTTCGATTGGGAAGTTAGCCAAAGGCTCAATCTTGAAGCCATTCGGGTAGTCACGTAAGAAGCTTTTACATGCCAGTTTTGGCACGCCATCAACCATGATGCCGCAAGAACCACAAATCGCCATACGACAAGACCAACGGTAAGACAGGTCTTTATCTAGGTTATCTTTGATGTAACCGATCGCATCAAGTACTGACATGGTTTCATCAAACGGAACTTCAAAGGTTTGAAAGTGAGGTTCTGCATCGTGCTCAGGGTCATAACGCAGGATTTCAATTTTTTGGATTCGATTCGCTGACATTATGCTTGCTCCTCTTCGCTCTTCTTAGCATTCTCTTCTGCTGCTTTTTCAGCGGCAGCGGCTTTCTCGGCTGCTTCACCGTATAGACGAGCTTTAGGTTGAGATTTAGTAATCTTAACGCCGCTGTAGTCGATGGTTGGTGCTGCATCTTCGTTGTAGAAAGATAGAGAGTGTTTCAGGAAGTTCACGTCATCACGTTCTGTGCAGTTGTCGTCTAGACGTTGGTGTGCACCGCGAGACTCTTTACGAAGAATCGCTGAGTGAACCATCGCTTCTGCAACTTCAAGGCCGTAACCCACTTCGATAGCGTAAAGTAGGTCAGTGTTGAACACTTTGCCTTTGTCTTTAATGCTGATCTTCTTGTAGCGCGCTTTCAGTTCAGTGATTTTGTCGATGGTCTTTTGCATCAAGTCTTCTTGACGGTAGATACCACAACCCGCTTCCATGGTGTGACCCATTTCAGTACGGATATCAGCCCAGTTCTCATCGCCTTCTTGGTTTAGTAGACCGGCGATGCGATCTTCAACCGCTTTCACTTGCTTAGCGATAGACTCTTCATTCCAACCTTTGAATTCAGCTGCACGTTTCACAGCTTGTTCACCGGCTACGCGGCCAAATACTACGAACTCAGCCAGAGAGTTAGAACCTAGGCGGTTTGCACCGTGTAGGCCAACTGAAGCACATTCACCAACAGCAAATAGGCCTTTGATGCGAGTTTCACAAGTACCGTTAGTTTCAATACCACCCATGGTGTAGTGAACAGTCGGACGAATTGGGATTGGCTCTTTTGCTGGGTCTACGTTTACGTACGCTTTTGCCAGCTCACAGATGAACGGAAGACGCTCTTGCAGATACTCTTCACCCAGGTGGCGAAGGTCAAGGTGTACGACATCACCAAGAGGGTGCTTGATGGTGTTGCCTTTCTGCTGTTCGTGCCAGAATGCTTGGGAAACTTTGTCACGAGGACCCAGTTCCATGTATTTGTTTTTCGGCTCGCCCACTGGAGTTTCAGGGCCCATGCCGTAATCTTGTAGGTAACGGTAGCCGTTCTTGTTGACGATGATACCGCCTTCACCACGACAACCTTCGGTCATCAAGATGCCAGTGCCCGGTAGGCCTGTTGGGTGGTATTGAACGAACTCCATATCACGCAGTGGTACACCGTGGCGATAAGCCATTGCCATACCGTCGCCAGTTACGATGCCGCCGTTGGTATTACAGTGGTAAACACGACCTGCGCCACCGGTTGCTAGAACAACAGATTTTGCTTTGATGGTAACAAGCTCACCTTCAGACATGTGAATCGCGATTAGGCCTTGTACTTCGCCATCTTCAACGAGCAAATCCACCACAAAGTACTCATCAAATCGTTTGATTGTGTCGTACTTCATCGAAGTCTGGAACAGAGTATGAAGCATGTGGAAGCCGGTTTTATCCGCTGCGAACCACGTTCTCTCTACCTTCATACCGCCGAATCGGCGTACGTTTACTTCACCGTTTTCTTTACGACTCCATGGGCAGCCCCATTGTTCCATTTGGATCATTTCGCGAGTCGAGTTTTCAACAAAGTATTCAACAACATCCTGTTCACATAGCCAGTCGCCACCGCCAACAGTATCGTTGAAGTGGTTATCTAGACTATCTTCGTCTTTAATTACCGCTGCTGAACCGCCTTCTGCAGCTACCGTGTGCGAACGCATTGGGTAAACTTTAGAAATCAGTGCTACTTCCAATTCAGGATTAGCTTCAGCTGCTGCAATTGCTGTACGAAGACCAGCGCCGCCTGCGCCGATGACTGCGATATCTGTGGTAATTGTCTTCACAGTTATTCTCCAGTGTGATGCGGAGTATTCCGCTTGTAATTATAAAAAGCATTTAGAGAGTACTTAAACGGCATCAACCGTTTATCACCCCTAAGCCTTAAGTGGTAGGTTCAGTGTAAGAGAGGAAGGTATTCGAAAAGTTGATGCATTTGGGTTTTTAGGTCGGTAGTGCATATGGAGGCATAGAATTTATAGGTTATGTGACTGCAATCACGGCAATGAATTGTTGATAACGATTAGCCCACAGGGCTTGTGTTAACGGCTTGTTGAGTATGATTTTTGTTATCAATGTGGATGTGAAAGCTGTATTGATAATTGTATTGTAGAACGTAATTTTCTGGCTTCATTAAGGCAACATTTTGCTTTCATCTATAGAAAGATAGAAGCTTACAAAAGAGGCGAAAGGTGGTAATTTCCGTCGCCTAGAATTCAGTAATATGGAACTTAATAATGCACTCAACATGGCAACCAGCCGCAACCATTAAGCAGTTAAAGCAACGTGCTGATATCCTTAATCAAATCCGTCAGTTCTTTGTTGAGCGAAACGTGATGGAAGTGGATACGCCTGCGATGAGCCACGCCACGGTGACGGACGTGCATTTACATACTTTCAAAACTGAATTCGTAGGGCCGGGTTATGCGCACGGTCAGCCCCTGTTCTTTATGACTAGCCCTGAGTTTCATATGAAACGTCTATTAGCGGCGGGCAGTGGCTGTATTTACCAAATTTGTAAGTCTTTCCGTAACGAAGAAAATGGCCGTTATCACAATCCTGAGTTCACCATGCTGGAGTGGTATCGCGTCGGTTTCGATCACCATGACTTAATGGATGAAATGGATCGGCTGTTGCAGCAAATCCTCAAGTCGGGCTCAGCACAGCGAATGACTTACCAACAAGCCTTTATCGACGTGTTAGGTGTGTGTCCCCTTGAAGATTCGATGGATACCCTGAAACAAGCGGCAGCGAAACTTGGGCTCAGCGACATTGCTGATCCTGAAGAAGATCGCGATACGCTATTGCAGCTTCTTTTCAGTATTGGGGTGGAAGCAAAGATTGGCCAACAGGTGCCAGCCTTTGTTTATGACTTCCCAGCCTCACAAGCGGCATTAGCTAAGATTAACCCCGAGGATTCGCGAGTGGCGGATCGCTTTGAGGTGTATTTCAAAGGCATCGAGTTAGCCAACGGCTTCCATGAATTAGATAAGCCACAAGAGCAGCTCAAGCGCTTTGAAGATGACAACGCCAAGCGTATTGAGATGGGCTTATCGCCTCAGCCGATTGACCATCACTTGATTGAGGCATTAAAAGCGGGTTTACCAGATTGTGCGGGTGTTGCTTTGGGTATCGATAGGCTGATTATGCTGACTTTGGGTTACGACCACATCGATGATGTGACCGCTTTCCCGTTCCCACGTTCTTAGCTTTTTGTTTTTTTACTGAGAGCTAATAGCTCTCAGTTTCCATCAGCTTGGCTAGCTGACCAGAATACCAGTACCCACTACGGCAACAATGGCACCTATCCAAGCGTAGGCATTTGGCCTCTGCTTGGTGTAAAGCCAGAGTATTGGTAACAACATAATCGGTGTGGTTGAAGATAACAAAGCAACCATGCCGACATTGCCTTCCTGTAACGCATACAAGATCAGCGTCATTCCCACTGCCATCGCTAAAAAGCCGTTAACTGCCGTAATCGCAAATATCTGACCATTCATCGGGTTGATTGCGCGTGACAGCTTGGCACCTGTTAAACGAAATGCGGAGTGGGCGACAAAGGCGGTGATCATCCGAATCGCAGAAGCTGCTACTGGATCGATGTTGGTTTGCATTACCGGCTTTGCAATGATGCCACCCAGTGCTTGGCAAATCGCAGCTGTAATTCCCAGTGCAACGCCAATCCAAACGGTGCCTTTGATGGTTTCGAGTTGGTTGTTGGCTTGTCCTCGACGACCAAAGAATATCGCGGTTAATACACCACTGAACACCAAAGCTGAGCCAATTAGCTCAACAGAAGTCATGCTTTCGCTAAACAGGAAGTAACCGAGAATCGCCGAGAACACGGCGTGACAAGAGAACAGTAAACCCGCTTGACGCGGCCCCATTCGGTTCAGACAGGCAAATAGGGCGGTATCACCAATGAAGATGCCAATTAGCCCAGACAGCATCATCGGTGTGACTAGATTGGCTTCGACAGTTGACCAACCTCCGGTAAACCAAGCCATACTCGATAAGATGATTGCGGTACAACCCATTCGCCAGCGGCTATAGGCGAAAGAACCTAAGTGTTGAGCAGGCTTTACGGACATTAGGCTCGCAATCGCCCAAAGAAAAGCGGCAGCTAGAGCTAACCATTCGAATCCCATCTGAATAACATCCTTGTGTCTGGGATAAATTAGCTCATCAATATGCATTAAACCGAACTGAGAACAAAGTGATTCTTATGAAAAGAGTCACTTTGTTTCAGCTATTGGTTTACGTCAGCTGCCTCTCGGTGGTGTGGTTTACTTACTTTGCGTGAGGTGAGTTATACCTTAAAGCGCTCCACATCTCGGCGCATCGACTCGGCAGCGCTACTCATTTCATTGGAGCTATTACGGCTGCTTTCAGCTTGCTGTGCTAGGTCGTCAGAGGCATCTTTGATCCCTTGCGTATTACGGCTGATGTCTTCGCTTACCGCGCGTTGCTCTTCTGCAGCACTGGCTATTTGCAGTGCCATATCGTTGATTTCAGTGATGGCTTGAGTGATTTTAGAGAGGCTGCCATGAGCTTGCTCTGCGAAGCCAACGCTGTTCTCTGCCAGTTGGGTGCTGGTGGTCATGCTTTCAACGGCATGTTCGGTATTCTTCTGCAACGTATCAATCATCACGCGGATCTCTTCCGTTGAGCCATGCGTTCTTTGGCTTAACACTCGAACCTCGTCTGCGACAACGGCAAAGCCACGACCTTGTTCACCTGCACGCGCGGCTTCAATTGCAGCATTCAGTGCCAATAGGTTGGTTTGCTCGGCAATGCCTTGAATAGTTGACAGGATTTGGTTGATGCTTTGCGCGTTGTTTTCCAGTTCTCGGATGACATTGGCCGCGTCTTCCACTTGGGTCGCAAGACTAGTGATGGCATCGCGGTTCTGTTGAATTACTTCTTGGCCGTCATTACAAGCGGTTGCAGAGGCTTGAGAAGCTGATGCGGTTAATTCGGCATGGCTCGCCACTTCGGCTGCGGTGGCCGACATCTCATGAATCGCGGTCGCAATCTGGTTGATATCGTTTTGCTGGTTCTCAACTCGAATGGAGGATTGGGTCGCCAGTTGGTTAGCCTTTTCGGCATGATTGTTAAGATCGTGGCTGTGCTCTATGACGCCCTTCAACATGCTTTGCATCTGGCTTAAGAATTGGTTTACAAGCTCGGCCAGTTTGCCTATCTCATCCATACGCGTGATATCAATACGTTGAGTGAGATCACCTCTGCCTTGAGCGAGTTGAGTCAGCGCTTCAGATAAGGTTTGTAATGGAGAAAGCAGGCGGTTGATCACCATTGTGCTCGCAATCGAAATGACGATGTATAAAACCAAAGAGGTTAGGGAGATGAATTGAATCGCATCAGAGACCGCAGAAAACGCCATTTCCTTATCGATAACAATACCCAGAGACCAATCGGTATTCGGGACATTGGCAATGTAAACCAGTTTATCCCCTTGGCCAGGCCAAGTTAGCGTGGTGATCGTTTGGTCTTGGATCAATTGCGACACTTTGTTTGCAGTGAGTCCTGGGTTCAAACTGGTTAGTGGTTTCTGACTTAGCTCTTCATCCGTGTAGGCAACGATGTTGTTGTTACCATCCACTAAAAACGCAAAGCCATCGTTATCCAGTTTTACATTGAGAACCGTATCAATAATGCTGGTGACGGTTAAGTCTGCTGCGAGGACACCTTGTCTTTCACCGTTGAATGCTTTCGCAAAGCTGATGACAATGCTGCCATCGAAGTCTTGATAAGGCTCGGTAATGATGAGGTTTGATGTTGCGTTGGCATCTTTATACCAAGGGCGGGTGCGTGGGTCATAGCCTGCTGGCCAATCTTCACCTTTATCGCCATATGCGATAGTGCCATCGCTGAATCCCGCATAAACAGACAAGAACTGCCCGGCTTGTTTGGTGATCAATAACTCGCGGTCAGAATTACTATTGCTTGAAATAGTCGGCTCGTTAGCAAGCATCATATCGCTGCGAGTTGAGAGCCAATCGGCAATATAATTGGTAGTACCGACACTGACATTTTTCATTTCTTGGTTGATCGCGACTTCAGTCTCTTGAGTCAGCTGATTAACCGATATCCAAGCTTGAGCGCCACTCACGACGGCAATAATGACCGCAATTGCGATCTGAATTTTAAATTTAATCGTATGTCTCAAGGTCCATTCCTCTCTGATTAGACAAAAAACTAGGGCGTGTTGACCTTTCGCGGTTCAATTTTGTTCGAGATAAAAGCGTTTTAATCGCGGCGAGGGGGAAGTTGCCTAGCCATTCTAAGCAAATCCCCCTCAACAAAGAGTAAAACGCTTTTAGCCGAACCCTTCGGGCAGCGTTTTCTGGTCATTTCTACTGCGTTATCGGCTTCTCATGTAGGCTAGCTACACATCAAAACCTCTGCCTTGTAGACATACCCAGCAATTCGCTGCAAAAATCAGCTCGAAAGGTCAATACGCCCTAATGACAGTGACGTACTTGATGGTGAATTAATGTGTCTCTGATGCGTGTATATTGCCGCTGTCTCGGTAGTATTAAACGTGTTTAAAATCAAAAATTTAAAATGAGTCATCGTTATTTTTAATAAACCGTGAAGTAGAATCACAATTATCTATCGATAAAAAACTGATAAACCCACCAGATAGCGAAATCACGATTGCTATCTGATGGGCTGTAGTGAGGCGTTAACGTGCTAGGTGATGATAAACAGCGCGAGGTAAACCATCAGCAAGCCGACAATACCCAAGATGATACCCATCTTAGCCATGTCTTTACTTTCGATAAGTCCGGTTGAGTAAGCCAGTGAGTTTGGTGGTGTCGATACTGGAAGAATCATGCCGAGTGATGCTGAGAAGGCAACTACAACCAGCAAGCCTTGCAGACCACCAATCGCAACTAGGCTTTCCATGGAAGCACCAATCGCAGCGGCTATCGGCATCAGTAAGTTGGCGGTAGCGGTGTTTGACATGAAGTTCGCCATCAACCAACACACGATAGATAGCGTGAGAACTACGGCTGCTGGAGAGAGCGACTCATAGTCAATCGCGTGTGCTAACGCTGCTGCTAAACCTGTCTTATCAAGCCCGATACCAATCGCAATACCACCTGCAACCAGCCACAACACGTCCCAGTTAATCAGCTTGAGCTCTTCTTTGCCCATGATGCCTGTAAGAGTGAAGACAGCCAGTGGAATGATAGAGACCACATAAGTGTTCATGCCATGCAGCTTGGTGGTCATCCACAATAAGATGGTCGCAGCGAAGGTGATATAAACCACAATCGCTCGCCAACTCTTTCTGAATTGTCCATCGAGCTTAAGCACCATGTTCTTCTGCTTGGAAGGAAAGATTTTCTGAAGAAGGAACCAAGCAATGGTGAGTTGGATGATCACAAAGGGTAAGCCCATCATCATCCAGCTGAGGAAGTCGATGGTGTTTTCACCGGTTAGGTATTGCAGTGCAATGGCATTGGGTGGCGTGCCGATCGGTGTCGCGATACCACCAGTATTGGCCGCGATTGGAATACACAACACGAGCGCTTTGATACCCATATCGCCTCTTGGTGCAGAAGCTACGATAGGACCGAGTAGCGCCAGCATCATTACCGTAGTTGCGGTATTCGACATGAACATCGAGAACACTGCGGTGATCAACATTAAACCCAGCATGATGAAGCGCGGCTCGGTACCAAATGGCTTAAGCAGTACTCGAGCTAGGTTGTTATCGAGTTCGTACTTGGATGCAGAGATCGCAAGAGCAAAACCACCCATGAATAGGATGATGATTGGCGATGAAAATGCACCGAATATGTCGGTATATTTGATTAACTCACCGAGATCGTGTCCTGCAGGTGGATTTCTAAACAGGTGTAAGCCTTTGTCAGAAATCATTACCAGCTCAAGTGCAATGATCAGTATTGAGGTAGCGAAAACCGGAACTGGTTCAAGCACCCACAGCAGAGCTGCCAATAAGAATATCGCCAACAAGCGGTGTTGAATCAGCGTGAGATCATCGATTGGTATTGAATCTATCGGCATGAACAACACGCCTAAGGGAATCGCAAAACAAATCAACAGCTTGACCAGAACGCCAACATTGAGTTTAGGCATGTACAAAGACCCTATGAATAAAATATCTTCAAATAGAGTAAGTTATCTGGATTTTTGGTACTTGGAGACGGGTTGTAAAATCGAAAAGTTGTTTAAGGTTTCGACAGTTGTTTTGTTTTTGGTCAATCTTTTATTTGGGCAATTAGAGGCAAGAGTGAGAAGCAACAGGTGGCTGGGCTTGAGGATTGAGGATTGAAAGCTTGGGTTGTTAGAGCTGAGTAGCAAATGAATTGGTAGAGTTAAGAAAAAGGCGCGTTTTTCTCTAAATATAGAAAGATAACGCGCCTTTAAAACTAAATGAGTTAACTCAAACCGTTAAGCTTGGTCGGTGTTCTCTGCTGAATCCACAGCTTCAGTCTCAACTTCTTTACCAGCAATGTGCGCGAAAGGGGTACCAAGAACGGTTTTCTCACCATTTTGCATCGTGTCGTCAAACTTGATCGCATCTTTAGCGAACAGGTTGATAACGGTTGAACCAAGCTTAAAGCGGCCCATCTCTTCGCCTTTCTTCAAGATGATGGCGTTATTGCCTTGTGCTGGGTAATCCCATTTGTAAACCGAGTTACCGCGAGGTGGGGTGATGGTTCCAGCCCATACTTGCTCGATGCTGCCTACGATCGTTGCGCCAACCAACACTTGTGCCATTGGGCCAAATTCCGTATCGAAGATACAAACCACACGCTCGTTACGTGCAAATAGGTTTGGAACGTTCTCTGCCGTTAATGGGTTAACTGAGAAAAGATCACCCGGAACGTAGATCATCTGGCGTAGTGTGCCGTCGCATGGCATATGCACGCGGTGGTAATCACTTGGAGACAGGTAAAGTGTTGCGAATTCGCCGTCTTTAAACTCATCCGCTAGCGCTGCATCACCACCCAATAGCTCGCGAGCTGAGTAGTCATGGCCTTTAGCTTGAATCAGTTGACCGTCAGTAATTGGGCCAAATTGGCTTACACGTGCATCTGCAGGGTGAACAATAACAGAATCACCCTCAGCGATAGGGCGCATGCCTTCTTTCAATTCACGCACGAAGAATTCATTGAATGTTTTAAAGTGTTTTGGATCGCTATGCAGAGCTTCATCCATGTTCACTTTGTATTGCTTGATGAACCAGTTGATGATCGCTGTCGTTAAGCCGCCCGCTTTAGCAGACGCAAGTTTGCCGACTAGACGAGTCAGTCCATGTTGTGGAATCCAGTACTGCAATCCAACTTTAATCTTATCCATTGTATTAATTTTCCAATGCTAATTGTGTTTCAATTAAATCTGTCGATGACGGTTTAGGGCGCGAGATGTTACTTAAATTCGCGCCAATTGTCAGTAAATGCACACATTTGTTCACAAAAACGCGATTAGAGATCGGCTTTTTTGTTGCGTGAATACTGACGGTTATCTTTGTTACTCGCCATGCTTTCAATGATGCGGTGGTAGTTGTCGAAACGTAATCGACTGATCTTGCCGTTTTCTACCGCTTCGCGCAGGATGCAGCCTGGGTCATCGTTGTGTTTACAGTCGCGGAATTTACAACCGCCAAGGTAAGGCTTGAACTCGATGAAGGCTTCCGTGATTTCATCGGCTTCTAGGTGCCATAGGCCGAATTCCCGAACTCCTGGTGAATCAATCAGATCACCACCAGAAGGGAAGTGGTATAAACGAGCTGCCGTGGTGGTATGCTGGCCAAGACCTGAGTTCTCAGAGACTTCGCCTTCTTCAATGTCGAGCGTTGGCATCAATGCATTCACTAGGCTTGATTTACCCACACCTGATTGACCAACAAAGATGTTGATACGGTCTTTAAGTTCAGCTTCTAGCTCTTTGATGCCGTAGCCAGACTCTTTACTCACGAACATCACTTTGTAGCCGATCTTCTCGTACTCTTTAAGTGTTTCACGGTATTCAGCAATCTGCTCATCAGTCAGCAGGTCGACCTTGTTCAGCACAACAAGCGGCGCGATGTTCACTGTTTCTGAAGCTATCAAATAGCGGTCGATAATATTAAGTGATAGCTCTGGTAGCACAGCCGATACGATAACCATTTGGTCAACGTTCGCAGCTACCGGCTTTAGGCCATCGTAGTAATCAGGACGAGTCAGCATTGAAGTTCTCGGTTCAACCGCTTCCACAACGCCAGAAATGCCGGCCATGGATTCTAAGCCTGCGCGCCAAGTCACTCGGTCACCAGAAACTAAAGTCTCGATACTACGGCGTAAGTTACAACGATGAACTTCGTTAGTTTCAAGATCTTCGATATCGGCATGTTGGCCAAAGCGCGTAATTACGAGTCCGCTTTTGGTTCCACCAAGCATGTTCTCATCCCACTGGATAGAATCTTCTTTCTTGAGTCGCTTGTTCTGGTTGCTACGTACTCGACGTACTTGACCTTTGGTTAACTTCTTTTTTTTAGCCACAATTTTTCACTTAACACATCTAACTTGATGATTGGGGACTCAAACTGGATGTTGCTGGTACCACATGATTTCGATGGTCCTAAAGCTAGTTTGAGTATAGTTATTTGGGTATAGTACCTCTTTTACACATAAACAAATAGGCGACGCCTTATGTCCTTTAGCGATCAGAACCTTATTTGGGTTGATCTAGAGATGACAGGACTTGATCCTGAAACTCATAAAATCATTGAAATTGCTACTATCGTTACTGATAGTGAGCTTAACATCCTGGCTGAAGGTCCTGTTTTGGCTATTCACCAACCTCAGAGTGAATTGGACAAGATGGACGAGTGGTGCACAACGACTCACACTGGTAGCGGTCTCGTGAAGCGAATTCAAGAAAGCACCGTTTCAGAGCAAGATGCCATCCAACAAACGATTGAGTTTCTTGAAAAATGGGTACCAAAAGGTAAGTCACCGATTTGTGGTAACAGCATTGGTCAAGACCGCCGTTTCCTATACAAGCACATGCCTGAGTTGGAAGAGTACTTCCACTACCGTTATGTTGACGTTAGCACTCTGAAAGAGCTGACTCGTCGTTGGAAACCTGAAGTGTTAGATGGTTTTTCTAAGTCGGGAAGTCACCTTGCGTTAGACGATATTCGAGAGTCGATCGCCGAGCTGCAGTACTACCGAAAAACGATTATTAACATCTAGTCGAATAAAATGATCACGTTTATCTAACTTTTCAGGGACATAAGAGCTGTTTTTTTTGCAAATCTGTGTGCTTTTACAGCAGTTGAGTAAAAAGTTTCGTAATTTTGCATTAAGGACTTGCATCACAAAAAAATGCTCTTATAATTCGCAGCCCTGAACGGCGAAAGACGTTTTCAGATTGCGATACTAGCTCAGTTGGTAGAGCGCAACCTTGCCAAGGTTGAGGTCATCGGTTCGAACCCGATGTATCGCTCCAATTTGTAGGTTATGGCGAAAGCGGTAATCGAAAGGTGAAAGACCTTTTATAATGCGATACTAGCTCAGTTGGTAGAGCGCAACCTTGCCAAGGTTGAGGTCATCGGTTCGAACCCGATGTATCGCTCCAAATTAGCCTTTTTAAGGCAAGAGTCATTGACTTAAACAATGCATCCGGACGCGGGATGGAGCAGTTTGGTAGCTCGTCGGGCTCATAACCCGAAGGTCGTCGGTTCAAATCCGGCTCCCGCAACCACATTACAGTTAAGCGCTATCTGTTGCCTAAGGTAGTAAGAGCAGCGATTAACT
>NZ_MCSD01000026.1:3419-3678 GCF_002872555.1 Vibrio sp. 10N.286.55.E10 | reverse complement strand
GGGATTCCTGAATGGGGAAACCCACTTACATAAGTAAGTATCCTGTTGTGAATACATAGCAACAGGAGGCAAACCGGGGGAACTGAAACATCTAAGTACCCCGAGGAAGAGAAATCAACCGAGATTCCGAAAGTAGCGGCGAGCGAAATTGGATTAGCCCTTAAGCTTTTAATGAGACAGATGAAGGCTCTGGAAAGTGCCGCAATAAAGGGTGATAGCCCCGTAATCGACATCTCATCATCAGTGAAAACGAGTAGGG
>NZ_MCSD01000026.1:0-3024 GCF_002872555.1 Vibrio sp. 10N.286.55.E10 | reverse complement strand
ACCCTTTCGGGTTGTATGGTTAAGTGACTAAGCGTACACGGTGGATGCCTTGGCAGTCAGAGGCGATGAAAGGCGTAATAACTTGCGATAAGCCCAGATTAGGTAGTAATAACCTTTTGAGTCTGGGATTCCTGAATGGGGAAACCCACTTACATAAGTAAGTATCCTGTTGTGAATACATAGCAACAGGAGGCAAACCGGGGGAACTGAAACATCTAAGTACCCCGAGGAAGAGAAATCAACCGAGATTCCGAAAGTAGCGGCGAGCGAAATTGGATTAGCCCTTAAGCTTTTAATGATGCAGGTGAAGAGTCTGGAAAGTCTCGCAGTAAAGGGTGATAGCCCCGTAACCGACACATCATAATCAGTGAAAACGAGTAGGGCGGGACACGTGATATCCTGTCTGAATATGGGGGGACCATCCTCCAAGGCTAAATACTACTGACTGACCGATAGTGAACCAGTACCGTGAGGGAAAGGCGAAAAGAACCCCTGTGAGGGGAGTGAAATAGAACCTGAAACCGTGTACGTACAAGCAGTAGGAGCACCTTCGTGGTGTGACTGCGTACCTTTTGTATAATGGGTCAGCGACTTAATTTTAGTAGCAAGGTTAACCGTTTAGGGGAGCCGTAGGGAAACCGAGTCTTAACTGGGCGTACAGTTGCTAGGATTAGACCCGAAACCAGGTGATCTAGCCATGGGCAGGTTGAAGGTTGAGTAACATCAACTGGAGGACCGAACCGACTAATGTTGAAAAATTAGCGGATGACTTGTGGCTAGGGGTGAAAGGCCAATCAAACCTGGAGATAGCTGGTTCTCCCCGAAAGCTATTTAGGTAGCGCCTCGGACGAATACTACTGGGGGTAGAGCACTGTTAAGGCTAGGGGGTCATCCCGACTTACCAACCCTTTGCAAACTCCGAATACCAGTAAGTACTATCCGGGAGACACACGGCGGGTGCTAACGTCCGTCGTGGAGAGGGAAACAACCCAGACCGCCAGCTAAGGTCCCAAAGTATAGCTAAGTGGGAAACGATGTGGGAAGGCTCAGACAGCCAGGATGTTGGCTTAGAAGCAGCCATCATTTAAAGAAAGCGTAATAGCTCACTGGTCGAGTCGGCCTGCGCGGAAGATGTAACGGGGCTAAGCTATACACCGAAGCTGCGGCTACGTACCTTAGGGTATGTGGGGTAGGGGAGCGTTCTGTAAGCCGTTGAAGGTGGTCTGTAAGGGCTGCTGGAGGTATCAGAAGTGCGAATGCTGACATGAGTAACGATAAAGGGAGTGAAAAACTCCCTCGCCGGAAGACCAAGGGTTCCTGTCCAACGTTAATCGGGGCAGGGTAAGTCGACTCCTAAGGCGAGGCCGAAAGGCGTAGTCGATGGGAAACAGGTTAATATTCCTGTACTTCTTACAATTGCGATGGGGGGACGGAGAAGGCTAGGTGGGCCTGGCGACGGTTGTCCAGGTTCAAGTACGTAGGCGGGTGGTTTAGGTAAATCCGGACCGCTACTAACGCTGAGATACGATGTCGAGCTACTACGGTAGTGAAGTCATTGATGCCATGCTTCCAGGAAAAGCCTCTAAGCTTCAGATTGTAAGGAATCGTACCCCAAACCGACACAGGTGGTCGGGTAGAGAATACCAAGGCGCTTGAGAGAACTCGGGTGAAGGAACTAGGCAAAATGGTACCGTAACTTCGGGAGAAGGTACGCTCTTATCAGTGAAGTCCCTTGCGGATGGAGCAGACGAGAGTCGCAGATACCAGGTGGCTGCAACTGTTTATTAAAAACACAGCACTGTGCAAAATCGTAAGATGACGTATACGGTGTGACGCCTGCCCGGTGCCGGAAGGTTAATTGATGGGGTTAGACTTCGGTCGAAGCTCTTGATCGAAGCCCCGGTAAACGGCGGCCGTAACTATAACGGTCCTAAGGTAGCGAAATTCCTTGTCGGGTAAGTTCCGACCTGCACGAATGGCGTAATGATGGCCACGCTGTCTCCACCCGAGACTCAGTGAAATTGAAATCGCTGTGAAGATGCAGTGTACCCGCGGCTAGACGGAAAGACCCCGTGAACCTTTACTACAGCTTGGCACTGAACATTGAACCTACATGTGTAGGATAGGTGGGAGACTTTGAAACCGCGTCGCTAGATGTGGTGGAGTCGTCCTTGAAATACCACCCTTGTAGTTTTGATGTTCTAACGTTGGTCCCTGAATCGGGATTACGGACAGTGCCTGGTGGGTAGTTTGACTGGGGCGGTCTCCTCCCAAAGAGTAACGGAGGAGCACGAAGGTGGGCTAAACACGGTTGGACATCGTGTGGTTAGTGCAATGGCATAAGCCCGCTTGACTGCGAGAATGACAATTCGAGCAGGTGCGAAAGCAGGTCATAGTGATCCGGTGGTTCTGAATGGAAGGGCCATCGCTCAACGGATAAAAGGTACTCCGGGGATAACAGGCTGATACCGCCCAAGAGTTCATATCGACGGCGGTGTTTGGCACCTCGATGTCGGCTCATCACATCCTGGGGCTGAAGTCGGTCCCAAGGGTATGGCTGTTCGCCATTTAAAGTGGTACGCGAGCTGGGTTTAGAACGTCGTGAGACAGTTCGGTCCCTATCTGCCGTGGGCGTTGGAAAATTGAAAGGGGCTGCTCCTAGTACGAGAGGACCGGAGTGGACGAACCTCTGGTGTTCGGGTTGTCATGCCAATGGCATTGCCCGGTAGCTAAGTTCGGAATCGATAACCGCTGAAAGCATCTAAGCGGGAAGCGAGCCTTGAGATGAGTTTTCCCTGACGCTATAAGCGTCCTAAAGGGTTGTCGTAGACTACGACGTTGATAGGCAGGGTGTGTAAGTGCTGCGAGGCATTGAGCTAACCTGTACTAATTGCCCGTGAGGCTTAACCATACAACACCCAAGGGGTTTTGTGGACTCAAAGAAATACCAAACGCTTGAATGAGTTTGAAGAGACTTTTAAATCAGTTTTCCAGATTATAAAATTTGCTTGGCGACCATAGCGT